>CAIUGT010000001.1 GCA_903898755.1 uncultured bacterium
GGCTCAGCGATCTGTCCGGAATGCGGGCATGCATTTCCAAGCAAGCGTTGAGTCGTTGTTGCCGTAGTCCACGAACGGTTCGCATCACAGTTCTGCGTCCTATTATAAATCCATGTCAACCGTATTAAAGATGAGTGTCGCTGGACTAGCCGCTTGCCTCGCGCACGGGTGTGCCGGCGAATCAACGACCGGTCTCGCTTTGCCCGACCTTGCGGCACACCAGTGGAAGCACCGCGTGTTGATCATCGATACGCCGTCCATGCAGTCCGCCCCCTACCTGCAACAAATCAGCGCCTTCGATGCGGCAGCGGCCGGTCTCAAGGAACGCGACCTGCAAGTGATGACCCAAACTTCAGCGCCCGCGTTCCGGGTGCGGCTCGTTGGCAAAGACGGTGGAGTGAAGCTTGATGTTGGTACGCCGATGACGACCGATGCGCTCTTCGCCCTCATCGATGCGATGCCGATGAGGCAGGACGAAATGTCGAACCGGTAACGCACGCCTCGTCTCCATCAGCGTCGCGTGGAAACATGAATGACCCAATGAGTTGCTGCAACGGATTCGAAATCCCTGCCTACTATTCTCGACCATGAAAAACTACGTCATTGCAGGTGGTAGTTCCGGAATCGGAAAAGCCCTCACCGAACAACTGCTTGGTGCGGGTCACAGCGTCTATGTCCTGGCACGCTCCCTTCGGACGTTGGAGCAACACTCCAATCTTCATTTCATCCAGACGGACTTCAGCGTCGAGTCGCCCATCATTCAGGGATTGCCCGAGGAAATACACGGCCTTGCCTATTGCCCCGGAAGTATTCAGTTGGCGCCGTTTCACCGCATGAAGGAGGATCTTTTCCTGAATGACTTTCGAATCAATGTGCTTGGTGCAGTGCATTTAATTCAAGCGGCGTTGCCCGCGTTAAAAAAACCTGGACACGCGTCTGTGCTTTTATTTAGCACGGTGGCGGTGCAGACCGGCATGTCCTTTCATGCATCGATCGCGGCGGCGAAGGGAGCCGTCGAAGGTCTCACCCGCAGTCTTGCGGCGGAGTTGTCCAGCGCGGGTATACGCGTGAATGCCATCGCGCCATCTCTTACGCAAACTCCGCTGGCGGATCGTCTACTGAACACTCCAGAAAAAATCGACGCATCCAATAAGCGACATCCGATTGGCCGAGTGGGTCAACCAGACGAAGTGGCGGCTCTTGCCGCGTTTCTCTTAAGCGAAAAAGGATCTTGGATGACGGGCCAAGTTCTGCACCTTGATGGCGGAATGGGTCAGTTGAGACTGTTCGCGTAATGCGACACTTCACTGCCGAATCCATCGCGGGTCTTGACGAGCGCTTTCGTCGCAACCTGATCAACTCGTTGCACGGCGTGCGACCCGCTTTGCTTGTTGGCACGACATCAGCGACGGGCATGGACAATCTTGCGGTGTTTAGTCAGGTTCTGCACATTGGCGCAAACCCGCCGCTCACCGGAATCTTATTTCGTCCAGATTCCGTCGAGCGTCACACACTGACCAACATCCGTAATAACGGCGCGTTCACGCTCAACACGGCCACCACGGCCATGGCCAAGCAGGTGCATCAAACCAGCGCGCGCTATCCGCGCGATGTGTCGGAGTTTGAAACTTGTGGATTGACTTCGATACGCATGCACTCCTCGCATGCGCCGTGTGTCGCCGAGTCGCCGATCCAAATTGTGCTACGTCTTGTGCGCGAGATTCCAATCACCGAGAACGGCACCATCTTGGTGGTCGGTGAAATACTGCATATCTATCTTCAAGATGATTTGATCAGCGAAGATGGATTCGTTGCGCATCACATTGCGGACAGCTTGGCCGTTGCGGGACTAGACGCTTACTTCGGCTTGCGAAATGGTCAGCGTCTTTCATACGCCAAGCCGGATGAACCAATTCAATGTGAGCCGCTGTGAAAGGCGTAAAGAAAGAGCATCTACCGCAGAAGATCTGCCAGGCTTGTGGACGCCCATTCACATGGCGTAAGAAATGGGAGCGTGATTGGGATCAAGTGAAGTATTGCTCGGATCGCTGTCGAACATCAAAGCGTGGAAAATTGTAAATCATGCCGCGCATTTATTTGGTCAGGCCATAAAATTTCCGCGCGCCCTCCATCATGATTTCAAATTCCTCTTGATTGGGCATGTCCCACGTGGCGCCTTCAATAAAAGTTCCGCCCACAACGCCAACATCATTCACGCCGGTCCCTGGCAGGTGCTTGGGGAACTGATAAAAAGAACGCTTCACTTTAAGGCCCGACTTGGTTTTGGCCTCACCAAAGTAAACCAAGATCATGTATTGCAAATCCTGCGGCTTCTGGTCCTTCAACATAATCAAGTGGCCTTGCACGGGAACAACGGCTTTGTCCGAGTTCAACGCGCCCGCGCCAAGACCGGCGCAATTAATCACAAAATGACTGTCAATGTCCTTGAATTGATTCACTTTCTTTTGCACAAATTTCACGCGCGGCTTCAAGTAGTCCGTCAACGAAGTCATCATCACGGCTGTGTCCATAAATATGCCGTCGTCATACGCAACCATCTTGCGCGTGGTGCCAGTTCCAAAATCAAGAACCACTTCCTTGGCGGGTTGCATGACTTTGCCTACATACGGCTCAAGGCCAGACTCTTCGCGATTATCAAAGTACGAAGGAACAATCACCGCGCCCTTCTTGAAATCTGGATGCGTTCCTTTGGCAACCTGCGCGTAAAATCTGTAGGCATCCAAGCCAATTTTCTCAATCACCGCCTGCATCTTTGGATCGTTGTCCATGGACACGGGCGCAAGCAATCCGCCGGCATTGTGCGAAGTTAAATTTTCAAATCGATCCGCCATGATGGTGATGTTGGTGTAGCCCCGCTGAACCAAGTCGTAGGCGGTGAACAAACCAATCACTCCCGCGCCAACAATGGTGATGGGCGAGTCCTTCTTTAGGTCGCTTGCGTAAGGCGATGTGACAAAGAGTTGATTCACATACTCCGCCGAACCCGGCGCCAATGTCCAACCACTTCCGCCGTGGCCGTAATCATGAGCCACAACTTGGTCGCCAATTTTTTCCACACTCAACTGCGGCGAACCGTGGCGCATGGGGCGTTCACACAGTATTTCCTTGCCTAAATATGCTTGATCCAATTTAGGCGGAGTAATTTTGCGCACCTCTGGCGTGGCGGGAAGTTTCATTTCAGTTGATGTCCTGCCCGCGGTTGGCGCGGCGGATTGCGCCCATCCACATGAAACAAAAATAAGAATTGAAATAGAAAAGGAAATGGTGGACAAATATTTTCGCATGCTCGCTCCTTTAAAAAGATTAACCGATTATTTCACGATACAAATCCCTTCACACTTCTACAACCTCGCGGAATACATCCGTTTCCTCAGAGGCTGGGTATTTATTTCGTAAGACAATCTCAGACTTGCCCGTTCCGTCATCAGGCCAAGTCGCACTGTTCAGGGTCGACGCAAAACCCAGATGGCGATCGGAACCAGCGCCAATTCAACAACCAGATAGAAGATTAAAATCGGAGAAGGAAATCCATCAACCAAGACGCTCAGCAAACGCCCCACCACAAGCCCTCCTGAAAAAACGATCGTGGTCAGAACCGCGACACGATGCCACTCGGGCTTGAAGGCAGCGTAAAGCCAGAATAATCCCAAGGCCAGATAAAGACCCATGATCGCCCTGAATATATGGACAAGACTGAGATTAATCTGAGGCATTCCAAGAAACGTTCGGGCAAACCAGTCTGGGGCGATGCCGTACAAAAGTGCGATCGGTGTGACCGCCAGGGAGGCGAAAATTAAATAAAACTTTTTCATGTTCAAATGATAGGAAAATTCTTCTTTGGTTTCGTCGACGCAAAGCTGATTTTGTGATGAGGCTTGGTGCAACTACAGAGTCGTATTGCCCTCACGCAAACAAGACACTCCAAGGAATAATAAGCGGATAAATAATCGCGATGAGCAGGAATGGAACCACAATACCCCAGTGAATTTCTTTCCTAGAGTTAGCGTTTCTCAAGCGCGGCAGTACATAGACAACCAGCCACACTGACTTATAGATGACTTGAAGAAGAAGAATTGGCGCAAAGATAATGGGGTGAAACAATCCTGCGATTGAACAAACAAGAATGGCCGTCCACAGGGTTGCAGTCATTGTTAGCCAACCGGGACTCTCGGGAAAGTGTCCTTTGGATATTGGCAGTAATCCGGTCAGCGATCCAAGCGCCGCCTCCAGCCGTGAGTCATATTTGCGCCACGCCGGCTACCTGTTTATTCCTTTTACCCAAGGCAATTGCAAAAGCCTGTTGCAGCGTGGCGGTGGTGCGCACCTCGCCCACTTCCACGCCCAGTTCGACCATGGTGCGCGCGATGGCGGGCGACAGGCCGGAGATCACGGTTTCGCAACCCATCAACCGAGTTGCCTTGCTGATCTTCAGCAACTGGTTCGCCACCGCGGTGTCCATCGCTGGCACACCACTGATGTCCAGCAGGAAAACCTTCGAGCGTGTTTCGTTGATGCGCTCCAACGTCTTGTTCACCACTTGATCCGTGCGGGCCGAGTCCACCACGCCGATCAGCGGCAGAAGCAGAATTCCGTCCCAGATCGGCATCACGGGCGTGGACATTTCCTCCAGCGCAAGATTCAGTTCCTCGCGGATGAGCTCAGCCTCGCGCACCTGCTTCAAGGCAATTTCGGTAGCTCGGGCGGACTCGACCTTATCGGTGATGTCGATGGCGAACTTCACGACCCGTTCCACACGACCCTCTAAGTCAAAGACGGGGTTGTAATTCGCTTCCAGCCAAATTGATTTACCGTTCTTGGCAAGGCGATGGAACTGGCCAGACTTCACCTTGCCGGAGGCCAACTCTTGCCAGAAGCTTGCGTAGTCGGCCGACACTCTTTCTTGTGGCGTGACGAACACGCGATGGTGCTGGCCCGCGAGCTCGCCTTCGGTATACCCCATCAACTTTAGGAACGCGGGGTTCGCACTCATAATGGTTCCATCAGGTTGGAACTCAATGACGCCCATGGAGCGCTTGATTGCCTCCAACTTGGCCGCATCAGCGAGAGCGGCCTTGCGCGCTTGCGTTATGTTCTGAGCGAACTTGATCACTGAAACCGTTTTGCCACTGGCGTCTTTCACGGGTGTGTAACTGGCTTCGAGCCAGATCGTGGAGCCACCCTTGGCGACGCGCTCAAATTGCCCTGACTGGGAAATGCCTGCGGCAAGCGCGGACCAGAAGTCCTTGTACTGCTGCTTCGCCACTTCTTCGGCCTTCATGAAAATGCGATGATGCTGCCCC
>CAIUGT010000002.1 GCA_903898755.1 uncultured bacterium
AGTATCGGAAATGAAACTTTCACTGAGCAAAATCAAAAGTGCCGCCGCGGCGAACCACTGAAAGCGCGGCGTTTGCCTTCGAATCACGGTTTCTTCTTGTTCAGCGCGCTCCAAATTTCCAATGCTGTCCTTGTACACCTGCGCCATATCAAGTTGCGCCGTGCCCGCAGGAATAAATGCGCCGCCGCCCGCAACAGCGACTTCACGCAGGGCAACATCGTTCATCTTTGTCCATACTTCCTGACCGTCGTGCACCAACCATCGCGTCGCTTGCGCGCCTTCTGTCACAGGAATGCGCGCGCCGTCACGAGAGTCACCAATGCCAACGGTGAATATGCGAATTCCACTTTCCGTGAAAGCTTTCGCGGCGGCTTCGCTGGGCATGCTTTCCATGTCCTCGCCATCGCTCAGAATAATGATGGCTTTGGCGCCCTTACTTTCAACTGGAAAACTTCGCGCAGCCAAACGGATTGCGTCGCCCAGCAATGTGCCACCGCGAGTGGCCGCCTTTGGTTCCAACTCCACGACCGCTTGACGAAACGCCGCGTAATTCAATGTCAACGGAACTCGAAGCGCTGGTGCGCCAGCAAAATCAATCAGCGCTACGCGATCGCCGCCCAACACCTCGCTGGCGTCAATGGCGAATTGTTTTGCCCGCTCAAGTCGGCTGGGAGTCGCATCGCCCGCCAACATGCTTCGACTGACATCAATCACAAATGCCACATCAAGCCCGCGTTGTTGCACTTGTTCCACTTGCATTCCCCAGCGCGGATCCATTAATGCCAGCGTCAGGGCGATCATTCCAAGCGCGCCAAGGAACAATCGGAACCAGCCGCGCGCCAAATTTAAATTTGGAATTAATTGTTGCAGTAGCGGCCACTCGGCAATGCGTTGCAATAAAATGCGTCGCTTGCGCAAGCCAAGGAAAGCGACCAAGACAATCAGGGCGACAAGCCACAACCACGCCAACGCCCAAGGTTGCGCGAATTGGAATGATCCACTGTTCATGAATGGGACCTCATGGAAGTGTCCTGAATTTGGTGTGTGACAAAAGAAGTTCACCCGCGAGCACGATCATGGTCAGCGTCAATAACGAGGGCCATGCAATTCCAGCGAACTTGAATCCTTCGACGGCCAAATCTTTGGCAAGAATAGTCCGCTTCTGTTCGGTCACTGTTTTTTCAAGTTCATCAATTCGTCCGTAAATTTTTTCCAGGCTGCTGGTGTCCGTCGCTCGGAAATATTGTCCGCCAGTTGCGGTCGCCATTTTGGTCAGCAATCCCTCGTCAATGTTCACGGGTTGCTTCACCATTTGAGTTCCAAACGGAGTTTGCACGGGCATCAGCGCTGTGCCGCGTGTGCCCATTCCAATGGCATACAAGCGAATTCCCAATGATTTGCACAGTTCCGCGGCGGTCATGGGATCAATGTCGCCGGCGTTATTTTCGCCGTCAGTCAGCAGCACTAACACTTTGCTCTTGATGCGGTTGGCCCCATTGCGATTTTTTCCATCGGTGGCGTCGCGCAATTTTTCCGCGCCAAGCGACACGGCGTCGCCAATCGCAGTCCCATCATCGCCAATTGATGGATCCGCTGGCTTGATGTCCTTCAGGCCCGCAAGCAACCATTCGTGATCCATAGTCAGGGGGCTGACACTGTCGGCGAAGCGCGCGAATGTGACAAGCCCCACCAAGTCATCTTTGCGACCAGGCAAATTCGCGCCGCCATCCACAAAGAGATCGACCACGTTTTTCAATGCGGTCAGTCGATCCACAGCGCGACCATTTTGCGTGAAGTCCATGGCCAGCATGGAACTTGATCGATCCACAACCAGTTCAATGGCAACGCCGTCGGTCAGCGTGGAGGTTTGCTCGTTAATGCGCACCGGTCGTGCGATGCACACAATGAGCAACGCCAATGTTGTCGCGCGCAGTGCATTGGGAAGCCAACGCAATTTCGCGGCCGTTCCCGCTCCCGCAATCTTGGCGCGGTTGACAACGCTGAAGGTCATGGCGGGTTGGCTACGCCTGCGCCACAAACGCCAAAAAGCAGCTAAAACCAACGGTAAAAGCAGCAACATCCAACCCTCGTTCAATTCAAAGTGATTCATGAGCGCGCCTCCTGAGTCGCTTCAGATGGGCTCTCATGTCCATCTTTGGCAACGGTTGGCGCGGACTCGCGAACAAAACCTCGCGCCGCATCAAGTCCGCGGTCACATTCGGATGGTCCCGGCCGTTGGGCGGCATACTTCACCATATCGGCGGCGCGCAGGAAAGACGCAAGCAAGCGTTGATGATCATCAACGATCTGTGGGTGATGCCGAGCCGCTGTTAAAAATTCCTTGGTGGTCTGCTCTGGTGCGTGAATGCCAAAGCGCCCCTCAACATAGTGGCGCACGGCGTCGGACAACAAAACATAGAAGTCAAGCACCAATCCCTTGTTCGGCAAGTCACGCGCGGCGAGTTCGTTCAGTTCGCGCAACGCGCGTTCATGTGGCGCTTCAATAATGGCAGGCGCAATTGGTCGGTGGAACCACCATCGATAGGCTCCAACGCCCATCACCGCGATCAGCACGCATAAGCCAATGATCCATGCCCATTGTGTTTCAAGAGGCACATCCACTGCGTCTTTAATATCTCGAAATGAGGCCGGATTAAATTGGCCTTCAAGACGTGATTCAACGGCGATGGCAAGCGGGGGACTCTTGAGCGAACTTTCCTTGCCCGCGCCGTCGCGCACAGTGACTTCAAATGGTGGCACCTCTATTTTCTCGCCGCTCTCGAAGGTCACCAAGGTCAATTGCTCGGCGATGCGATCTGGAAACGCGGTGTTCTTAGGCAGTGGGGCGCTTGCTCGCACTTCAAAATTGCCGACATTCTTGCTGAAATTTGGCATGGTCACGCTTGTATCCACGCCGCGATCCACTTCGACCAGGACTTGCAAAGGTTCGCCCACGCGAATTTCAGAATCGGCAGTGGATACACGAAGGGTCACGCCCGCTTCCGTGGTTTCCACGCTCAACGGCTTTGGCGACTTGGCGTCTTCGCTCTTGTGGCACATGACAAGCGCGCTTGAGAGCGCAAGCGCAATGGCGGCGTGAGCAAATTTCATCGTGCCCTCCGCGATTCTCGGCGGCGAAAAACTTCCGTGAGCGGCTTCACAAAGTCGCCGCCAGTTTCCACTTCAACAGGATCCATTTTTAAACGCATGAATGTTTGCTGTAATTGAAGACGGTCTTGCGCCGCTTGGTTGGCAAAGCGCGCACGCACCCCGCGATCCGAAGTGTCCATCATAAATCGCTCGCCAGATTCTGGATCTTGCACTTCGATCAATCCAACATTTGGCAAACTCTGTTCGCAGCGATCAGAAATCACAACAGGAATGCAATCGTGGCGCCGCCTTGCGATGGCCATGGAGCGCTCCCAGCCACTGTCTTGAAAATCGCTGATCACAAAAAGAACGCTGCGTTTGCGAACAATGCCCAAGACCTCATCGATGGCCGCGGCGATTCGAGTTCCCTTGCCCTTGGCTTCTAGCCCCAACAATTCACGCACAATGCGCAAGACATGGCGCGTTCCTTTGCGCGGCGGAACAAATCGCTCAATGCGATCGGTGAACGCAATCATGCCGACTTTGTCGCCATTGCGAATGGCGCTAAAAGCGATTGTGGCCGCTATTTCCGCCACCATTTCGCGTTTCAGACTGCCGAGTGTTCCAAAGTCTTGACTGGCGGAAAGATCAACCGCCAACATGACCGTGAGCTCACGCTCTTCCTTGAAAATTTTAATATGTGGGCTGCCTACGCGCGCGCTGACATTCCAATCAATCGATCGAATGTCGTCACCCACAATGTATGGACGCACTTCTTCAAACTCAATTCCACGCCCGCGAAACGCGGAGTGATAATTACCCGAAAGCACCTCGCTGGTGATGCGGCTGGTTCGAATTTGAATTCGACGCACTTTGCGAATGAGTTCGGTTGCGTTCATGATCTTTCACCATTCAAAGCTGCGATCATCAAGGAACGGGAACATGCTCCAAGAGCATCTTGACAATGTCGTCGCTGGTTTTTTCAAGCGCTTCCGCCTCGTAACTCAGCCCAATGCGGTGTCGCAACACATCAAGCGCCACATCCTTTACATCTTGTGGCGTGACATATCCGCGACCATCCAGAAACGCCTTGGCGCGACTTGCGATCGTGAGCGCAATGGTGGCGCGTGGACTTGCGCCATATTGAATCAGATCCTTCACAGGAATTTTTACGCTTCCTGGATCACGCGTTGCCACAACAAGATTGACAATGTAATCCTTGATGCGCTCATCGATGAAAATGTTGTCAACAATGCTGCGCGCGTTGGCAATGTCCTCCGGCTTCAGCACGGGGCGAATGTTTGACGCCATGGAAGTGCGCGCCATGCGGTCCAAAATTTGCCGCTCTTCTTTGGGACTTGGGTATTTCACCACTAATTTCAGCATAAACCGGTCCACTTGGGCTTCCGGCAAACTGTATGTTCCTTCTTGCTCGATTGGATTTTGCGTGGCCAAAACCAGAAATGGATCGGCCATTGGAAAAGTCTCACTACCAATGGTGACCTGTCGCTCTTGCATGGCCTCTAGTAACGCGCTTTGCACTTTGGCTGGAGCGCGATTGATTTCGTCGGCCAAAATAATATTAGAGAAGATTGGACCTTTCTTCACCACAAAGTCGCCGGTGTTTGCGCGATAAATTAAAGTTCCAATCAGATCGGCTGGCAGCAAATCGGGGGTGAATTGAATGCGCTGGAAATCTGTTTGAATTGCTTTGGCAAGAGTGCTGACAGCGGTGGTCTTGGCTAGACCAGGAACGCCTTCAATTAAAATATGTCCATTGCCAAGCAAGCCAATCACCAAACCTTCAAGTAGATCGTGTTGACCCACGATCACTCTTTGCATTTCTCCAATCAAGGCTTGAAATGGTTTGGCGGCGATTGCGACTTGGCGTTCGAGTTCTTGAATGTCGACATTGTTGGTTTGAGTCACGATAGTTTTCTCCGTTTTGATTGTGGCGAGTTACGGTGGTTTCTTGAATTGGTTCGCAGAATGCGTTTGGTTCATTGTGACAATTATTAGAAAGTGCGTGGTTTGCATGTCCTCCCTATGCAATGAATTTCCCTTGTGTGTGCCGTTTTCTTTCCACCGCTACATTCAAGGGTTATGACATCCATACACGCACCGATTGCTTGGATTGGGTTGGGAATTATGGGTACTTCCATGGCCGGGCATCTTCTTGACGCTGGCTACCCTCTGACCATTCACACCCGAACCAAGTCACGCGCTGAACCTCTGTTGGCGCGCGGAGCGAAGTGGGCGGATTCAAGTCAAGAAGCCAGCGAAAATTGTGAATATGTTTTTTCCATGGTCGGCATGCCCGCCGAAGTGGATGAGGTATTTCTAGGGGCGCGCGGAATTCTGAAAGTAAAAAATTCGCCGCGTGTGATTGTGAACATGGCCACAAGTTCACCCACTCTTGATCGTAAAATTGCGAAGATTGCCAAGGCGCAAGGAATTGGATTTCTTGACGCTCCAGTTTCTGGCGGCGACTTGGGCGCGCGCAATGCGACGTTGTCCATCATGGTTGGCGGGGAAGCATGGGCCCTTTCCGAAGTCATGGCTTGCTTTGAGCGCATGGGAAAAACAATTGTGCATCATGGCGATGTCGGCAGCGGACAACTTTGCAAAGTGGTGAATCAATTATTGGTGGGCGCCAACATGGTCGCCGCCGCGGAGGCCATGATCTTGAGCAAGGAAACCGGACTTGATTCGTGGAAAATGTTGGAGAGCGTGGGCGGGGGCGCGGCCAGTTCGTGGACCCTTACAAATCTGGTTCCGCGCATGTTGCGGGACGATTGGCACAGCGGTTTTTCACTGGCATATCTGGCCAAAGACCTGAAAATTGCCATGGAAACTTGCCAGGAATTGGGACTGCAATTGCCTGGATTGGCCCTTTCTCAGCGTCTTTATAGCCGTTTAGATGAATTGGGCCATGGCGCTCATGGCACCCAGGCGCTTTTGAAGCTATGGAAGCAGGCGGAGGCTTCTCTTTCTCAGTGATTGGCACCACTTGGCGAAAGTCAACATTTTGGCTACATTTTGTGGCTCGCCGCATTCTGCGGCATTAGGAGATTTCATGGCCACTGCAACAGCTTCAATCAAACCCGGAACAAAAGTAACTTACAAGGTCATCAAGATGCCCGCCGCTGAAAGTGTGCGCAAGACCATCTTCCGCCTGATGCGAATGGAATCACGCGTTCAGAAGGCGCTTGATCTTCTTGCAAAGCGCCGCGCAAAGACCGACAACAAACATAATCAGCGCGGTGGTCGCACGTGGATCAGCCGCAAGACCGCCAGCCGTGTGGTGGTGTTGAAGCCAGGTGTTTCATTCACCATCTCCTACACCAATCAATTGGCGCCAGATATTCGAAGCGTGCAAAAGTATCTGCAACAAACTTCGAAGTAATTCGCGGGTTTGAAAACGAAAATAAATCAACGCGTCGCAAGACGCGTTTTTATTTTTGAATTCATCGGCTCAAGATGGCGTTGCGAATGGGAACAAGCACGCTTGGAATAACGCGTTCCTCCGCAAGCCGCTCGGCGTGGCCAGCCAGCGCCGCCATGGCGGCCGACAAATCTTCCAGCTTGGCAATGGGAGAAGTTCGACGCACGGTCAGAAACACGCTAATGGGTTCGCTTGGAAATCGCAGCGGCGTCATGTCCAGTCCCTTCGTGCGGCTTTTGATTTCCACAAAGGCTTTCACGCCTTCTTCTTGGTCAAGGGAAAACCCAATGAATGGTTGAATATCCGAAGGCTCATCGCGGTCTTTTTCAATCAGTCCACCAAGAGGGCTGTCCGCAAGAAGCGCGTCAAAAATAATTGCGTCTCGGTTGCCTTCGGCCTCAAAGTCAAAGCCAAAGACAAGCTCCAAATGATCTATATCCAAGGGTCGAATTGACAAAAACCACGGCGCCGTTTCCAGAACCAATCGATGCAATCGATAGGCCTCGCTGAGATCGGATGGATTGACCGAACCACTGCGCAGACTTGTTTGACGAAGCGCCACCCATGAATAATTTCGCTGATCGTCCTCGGCGCTCTCCAATGAAATTTCGTGCTCGTAGCGTTTCAGTTCCTGCAGCGAAGGCATGCCCACGCGCAAGCGATCAAACAGTTCCAGCACGGACTCGCGTCCCCAGGGCAAATCCATTTTCATGGTCAACTTTTGGTTGACATAAAAGTCGCGGCAAACATTGTGCAATGAATCCGTCATTGAAGTTGCAGTGTACGAAAGCGCTAGCGTCGATGTTGCAGCAACCACTGCACAATGGGTTCCACTGGCGACAGCGATGCGACCACCCAATCCGCGTTGCAGGCGGTGAGTTGTTCCACGGAAAATTGCCCCGTTGCAACCGCCAAGCAGAGACACCCATTGTGATGCGCGCAATCCACATCGTGCGGAGTGTCTCCAATAATGATCACGCGCTCGCGTTCAATATCGCGGCCATGTTTTTCGCGGTAGCGGCGCAAGGCAATTGGAGGAAGATCGCGCCGCGTGGTGCCGTCGCCCGCGAAAGCATTCACTTCGAAATGTTCCGGGCGCA
Organism: uncultured bacterium; assembly: GCA_903898755.1. Taxonomy (GTDB): domain Bacteria; phylum Planctomycetota; class Phycisphaerae; order Phycisphaerales; family SM1A02; genus SYAC01. Next base: position 7,636 of record CAIUGT010000002.1, read on the forward strand.
AGCCGGCGAATTCCACTTTCAGTCGACCAGTCGCCGGATAATTTCCCGTCAGTAGACCAAGTTCAACATTGGGCTCTTGCACAAGCCGTTCCACCAATTCAGCCACGCCATCAAACGCTTGCACCGTGTTGGTTTTTTGCAATCGCTTGGTCAAATGGCGTTGGTAGGTTTCGCGGAAAACCTCATGTGAATCCGCATCCTCGGCGACTTCGTGGCGTCGCACCATGTCTTTCCAAATCAAAGAGTCAAGGCGACCTGCGATATCAATGCCATCAAATGAAAATGTTTTTCCGATATGCATCTCTTGAAACGCGTCCACCATGGCGTGCATGCCGGCGTGTTGGCTTTGCAAGAGAGTTCCATCAATGTCAAAGAGGACAAGCATGAGTTTGCTCCGAAAGAATGTGGCGTGAAGACGTGTGAGCGCAAGTCACTTTGTGGCTGCGACAATTTTCATCGCCGCATCCGTGAGATCCGCGGCGGTCTGCATCATTGGAATTTCTTTCTTGGCGGCCTCAAGCAACTTGCGCGCCTCGATGACATTGGTGCCTTCCAAGCGCACCACCAAAGGCACTTGAAAACCTACGGTTTTTGCCGCGGAAATAATGGCGCGCGCAATACGGTCGCACTGCATGATGCCGCCAAAAATATTCACCAAAATTCCCTTCACTCGGGAATCGGAAATGATAATTCGAAACGCCTCTGTCACGGCCTCTTCCGAGGCGCTGCCACCAACATCTAAAAAGTTCGCGGGGTCACCGCCATGCAACTTGATGATGTCCATGGTGCTCATGGCAAGGCCTGCGCCGTTGACAAGGCAACCAATCGAACCATCGAGCGCCACATAGCTCAAGCCAAATTCATTGGCTTTGATTTCGGCCGGATTTTCCTCTTGCGCGTCAAACAGGGCGGCGACAGCGGGATGGCGAAAGAGCGCGTTGTCATCAAATGTGAACTTTGCGTCAATAGCCATCACGCGGCCATCTGTATTTTTGGCGTCGGGCAAGGTGAGCACCAGTGGATTGATCTCCGCCATGGTGGCATCTTTTTCCACGAACACCTTGGCCAATTTCAACAAGGCGTCCGTGGCTTGCGCAATGGCTTTGCCTTTGAAACCAAGATCAAACGCCATCTTGCGCGCCATATAAGGATGCAATCCCAATTGCGAATCCAGCGGTTGTTTCAAAATGGCCTCAGGGCGAGTCTCCGCCACATGCTCAATTTCCACGCCACCTTCGGCGCTGGCAATCAACATATTCCGACGAGTGGCTCGGTCGGTGAGCACGGCCACATAAAATTCTTTTTGAATATCAACGCCCGCGGCCACAAGTAGGCGGCGAACTTCCAGGCCCTCTGGTGGAGTCTGCGGACTTTTCATGCGATTGCTCAACATGAATGCGGCAGCTGTCTTGACCTCCTCGATGTTCTTGCACACTTTCACAAAGCCAGCCTTGCCGCGGCCACCAGCGTGCACTTGCGCTTTCACCACCGCGATGGAATTGCCTGATGAAAAGATTTGCGTGGCTGCCGCAACGGCCTCATCGACCGTGACCGCAACGCCACCACTTGGAACTTGAACGCCCGCATTGGCCAGCATTTCTCTGGCTTGAAATTCATGAACTCGCATTGGGCGAGTGTAACCAACGGCGGCGGGAACTAGTGGGAAGCGTCAGGAGTGGGTGGCTTCTTGTGCGGAAAGAGCAAACTTCCGAAAATGCCGGCGCAAATCACGCCGAAGACAATGATTAAACTCCAGTGAATTGGCATCATTGGAGCGGCAAACCACCAATTCCAGACCATTTTTACGCCAACAAATGCCAACACAATTCCCAAAGCTGGCTTCAGCAAATAGAAGCGATCAACCACATTGGCCAGCAGAAAATACATGGCGCGCAGACCAAGAATGGCCGCGATATTGGAAGTGATGGCCACGATGGGTTCCTTTGTGATGGCCAGCACGGCGGGCACGCTGTCCACGGCGAAAATAACATCGGTCATTTCAACTACCACCAACGCGGCGAACATGGGTGTGGCGACCCAGCGATGATTGATGCGGCTGAAGAAGTGCGAGCCATTCAACTCGTTAGTCATGGGCATGAGTTTGCGCAAAATTTTGTAGCCAATACTGTGTGAAGGATCGGTGTGATCTTCTTGTCCAGACTTCCATACGAGCTTGCCGCCTGTGACCAACAAGAAAACTCCCAGAACAACAACCAGCCATTCGAAGCGGTGGATGAGTTCAATTCCCGCCGTGATAAACAGAATTCGAAGAATGACTGCGCCAATGATTCCCCAAAAGAGAACGCGATATTGCAGTCCACCTGGTATGGCGAAGTGCCTGAAAATAATCACAAACACAAATAGATTGTCGACACTTAAAGAGAGTTCAATGATGTAACTCGCCAACCATTGCAAGCCAATTTCATTCGCCACGCCGTTGACTGTGTATGAGCCATCTTTTTTAACAAACTCGCTGCCTGCCAGAACACTTGGATCGGCGTTGAGCCAGCCCTTGCAAAGCCACCAGAAGAACACATTGAATGCCAGCGCCAAGGCTGTCCACGCAATCACGTTTTTCAGCGCGGATTTCCAGTGAATCACTTTTGTGGAGCGATGAAGGACGCCCAGATCTAGCGCCAGCAACACCGCAATGCCCAGAAAAAAGAGTCCCATGAAGCCGCCGTAGTTCGATAGCGGGAAAATATGTTGTGCGTTTGCCAGATGCATGATTTAGCCCGCCGCTTTCTTGCGAATATGTTTCCACCATTCAAGCGCGATTGGTAAAAGACTGATTGCAATGATCACCAGCACGACTTTGCTGAAGTGCGCTTTGACAAACGGTAGATTTCCAAAACCCCACCCGGCGAACACAAAGATTCCAATCCATAGAAAACTTCCCAGCGTGCTCATAAGCAGAAAGCGCCTGTAGTTCATGCTGCCAACGCCTGCGACAAACGGCGTGCATGTTCGAATGATCGGGGCGAAGCGGGCCAGCACAATGGCTTTGCCGCCATGTCGCCGAAAGAAATCCCGTGTGCGCTCCAAATTTTTTGCGTTGAGAAAACGGACTTTGCGGTCAAACGCAGCTGGTCCAACCGCGCGGCCCACCCAATAGTTCAGCGAGTCGCCCATGACGGCGGCGCTAAATAAAGCCAGCGCCATGATCCCAACGTGCACCGGCGCGTTGTCAACGGCGCACACGGCGCCCGCCGCGAAGAGCAGGGAGTCGCCAGGCAGAAATGGCATGACTACCAAGCCGGTCTCGCAAAAGATGATGAGAAATAAAATCAGGTACGTCCAGACCCCAAAGTCGCGGACCAAGTCCGTCAAGAACACATCGAGATGGACGAATAAATGGGGAACTTCACGCTGCAGCCATTGCCAGGAACTTTCCTGAACCACGGCGTCAGCGAAGGCAAGAACAAGTTGGTGGATCATGTGCGGGGAAAGCGTAACGCATTTCCACAGCACCCCGCTAAAGTCCGGCGCAATTTCTTGGTGATGGAACAGGGGCGCCGCGGCGCAACCTCGCTACACTGCTTGCTCACTAATGTTGGTGCCTTGGACAGATGGCCGAGTGGCTGAAGGCGCTGGTTTGCTAAACCGGTGTACAGGGTAATTCTTGTACCGCGGGTTCGAATCCCGCTCTGTCCTTTTTTTCTTTCGAACATGCAAGGTCCCTCAGACATGAGCGACCTTGCTGTGCGGAGTGCTTTCAAAATTTGACCCGTGGGTTCAAATTCATGGATGAGCTGTCGTGAAGTGCAGGGGGCGAGTGTTACGCCGCGGCCCTTGACTCGCGGAGTCATTGCTGAGGTGGATTTTCAGTTCCAAGCAGTTTGGAAAAAATTTCAATGCTTGATCCACCCATAGAAAGAAAGCGTTCTGAAATTCCATCAAATTGAACAATAAATTCCAACATGGATTCAAGACGTTTGCGCTGCGCAACCACTTCGCTGGTGTCCGTGCCCTTGAGCGTGTTTGTCAGCGCTTCCAACGTGGATGCAAGCGGCTCTAATTCACGTCGCTTACGTGCCCGAGCGACAGTTGAGAAAAGCTTCCAGACATCTTGCTCCGCCGTGTAATAATCCTTGCGGTCATCGCGCTTGTGTGTGCGGGTGACAATGCCCCAATCCAAAAGAGTGCGCAGCGTCATGCTGGCGTTGCCTCGGCTTATGGAAAGTTTCTTCATGATTTCATCGGTGTTCATTGGTTCACCAACGATATAAAGCATGGCGTGCAATTCAGTCATGCTTCGTGGAACACCCCAACGCGCTCCCATGTCGCCCCAAAGGGCTATGAATTTTTCCTGCCCCTGGGCCACAATTTCCAATGAAACGGTGTCGGGGTGTTGGGAGTGGTTTTCAGTTTTGGAGTTAGGCACGTGCAGACAATAGCCAAGATGTTTGGGGCAATCCACACATATTTGAAATCATTGAAATGAAATTGCGGCGCGTAAAATTAACCGCCAGTGTCAAGCGGCGGATTCATTTGAATAAAGATCTGATCCCAGAACGTTCGGTATGCGCCAATGACGCCAAAGCCGAATGTGAGGAAACGTGTGTACAGGACTTGCTGATTTCCCTCTGTCACAACAAAGTCTTGTGGGTTGAATCCAGTGGAGGACAACGTTTGGTTTAAATTTGGTATGCCAGTGGTTTCAGGGGCGATGCCGTTTATAAACCCATAGTTGAGATAAATCCAGCGATTTGCCCTTTGGTTGTAGGCGTACATAATTCCAATGGCTTGACCCGTGCTGGAGTTGGTTCCAGTTGAAGTAGAAGCTCCACCAGTCACCATTGCGTAGCCTTGAACACGGACGTCATTGAGCAGGGAAATATCGTCAATGAGAAGTTGCGAGCGAACTTGAATGTCCGTTGCCTGACCCATTGAAACATATTGAAGCGATGGTCCATAGCCCGCACCGCGGCTTCCGCGGCCCGTTTGTTGAGCTTGGATTTGCATGAACTTATTGTTCAGCGTTCCAAGTGCGAACTTGTTTCCACTGATTCGGGTTCCTGTGATCACTTGCACATCAAATGGAGTTCCACCAGGGTAGGACTCATTGATAAATACATTTTCCAAGCACACATTGGCCAGCGGGAACCCACCAACATTGTGATTGGTTCCTGTTCCAGATGCTTGAATATCTCCATTGGCGACCACAAATGGCTCATCGCTAATGGTTGAAGTAAGCGGAGCACCGGGAGCAAATCCGCATTGCGTGATCACGCTACCCAAGTAGGCGCCAGTTGGCTCGCCTTGCGTATTGGTGGCCACGTTGTTCAGAATGTTGCGGAGGCGTTGAGTTCCAATACTGCTTCCAAACAGTTGTTCAGAGAACCCGTTCAAGGAACCAACCAAGCCGGCGATCATGGCGCATGCGCCGCTGGTCTGACCAAAGTTGGCTTGGTAGTTTTTCTGAGGAGTTGCGGGAAGAACAGCCGTTGCGTCATTGAACAAAGTTCCTTCACCCAATGTGCAGATAGAAGTTCCCCAACCCGCCACATCAATACCACCATTGCCGATGGTTGATGACCAGTTGCTAGAACGGAAGCGGCAATATTGATAACCAGGGTATGGCACACCACCTGCAATAAGCTGATTTTTACCGCCGTATGGAACAGGAGTTTGCGCGCCAGGCCACACCGCACCAACGGTAATTGCGATTGGTGCTTCAACTTGTTGCACTTCAAACCCGCCATTGCCCGCTGGAATAACAACAGTCGCACCCAAAGAATCAATCACGCTGAACAACTGATTTACAAATACGTCGCTTGCCAAGGTGTAACCAGCGCCGTACTCCAGCGGAACACACAACACATCACCATCTGTAAATAGTTCGCCAGCTGATACCAACGCTGACACAACGCGACCGCCTTGAGCCAGGGTGACAGCAGGGAAGAACGTGGCACGCGCGCGCGGCAGCAAGCCAGTAATTCCAAAGCCGTTGTCCGCGGCCACCAAGACTCCCAACACGGCCGTTCCGTGATCGGGATTAATCAAAGTAGAAGTTCCCGTAGCAGGAATAACAATAGTTTGACCAGGTTCAACAGAGACTTGCCCCAAAAGATCAATGTGGTCCACGATTGCGGAGTAGTCAATCACGCCAACTTGAGTGAGTGATCCAAGAATGCAAGTGCTATCCACGCCAATGCCTGTTGTGAAAGCCTCCATGCCTGCGACGTCAATTCCGCCGCCGGCAAAACCATTGTTGATGAATGCATACGAGTCATTCATTGGCAGTGGAATGCTGGTAGCGGTAGCCGTGCCAGTGCCCGATCCAGTACCAGTTGCAATAAACAAAGTTCCAACAGTATTTGTTGTGGAACCAATGGTTGTCCATGTCGTGGTTCCAAGAGTTGTAATTTTGTAGCACTGACCAACAACAAAAGATCCCGCCGTGGTTGGAGCTGGAGGCGCTTGCGCATATGTGTTTGAGACTGGTGAAATGCCTGGCACCGCATTCGCGGTTGCTACGCCTGTTCCATCAGCTGGTGTTCCATTTCGAATAGAGGTGAACACAACGCCAACAGTGTTGCTGCTCGCGCCGAAGGTGGTCCAATTCGTAGTTCCAACTGTTTTAATGGTGTAACTGAGATCAATTTTCAAGTCTGGTGCATTGGTTAATGAACCGCGGGCAATGAGTTGGATTTGACTGTTGTATTCAGCAGTTGTGAGAACGTTTGGCAATTTGGTTCGGAACAAGCCCAAGTTTCTTGCGCGAAATGGCGTGGATGAAGTTTCCACAGGTACTGGGTCAAAGTTGGGAACGCCTGGTGGTGGCGGGGGAACTGTCCAAGCAGCGGTGGCAGTAGTAGTAAGCGCACCAGATTGGCACAAGGTGGTGTTGCTTCTGGCCGCGTTCACGCATGCGGCATCCCAGCCGTTGGAGCAGCACGAGGAATCATTCACGCACACATACACGCAACATGGAGTGGTGTAGCAACCAGGAATGTTTGATTCGGTTGAATTGAAGCAATCATGTGAAAATGTATAAGGCAATGATTTGAAAGCATTGTCAAATTCCGCATAGCTTGCGTTGGATGCGTCTGTTGGATCAAGCAAGTTGAGAAGCTGTCCGCCTTGAAGGAATTGTGAAGATACGGCGGTGATGTTGAGACGTACACCGGAGCAAGGAACGCCAGTGGCAAATGAGGTTGCGGTTGCAGGTGTTGGAAGGACTTGTTGAAGGAAGCAATACCCAAATAGCGATTGACCTCCAGTGAAGCCCCATGGTCGAATGCCGTCGCCGTTGCCAATGTCGGTATATCGTAAAATTCCTGCTGTTCCAGTTGAAGTCGGAAGGGCTGGTCCGCGTAATGTGAAGCATGCGTCATAGACTTCGGCGTCGTCAAATGCGTACGTGGATGGTCCCGTGTACGAAACGCCGTAACACTTTTGCGTGGCCAAATCAACTTGGAGCATGCCTACGCTGAAACTAATGTTGTTGTAGGGAGTTGGCTCGTTAATGATTGTTGGGCAATAAATGTTTGCAAGCGTTGCGCACGTGCTGTCCCAACCAGTGGTCTTTGCCTGATCAATGCAATCAGCAAATCCAAGTGTCGTGCCTAAGTAATCGGCGCACGCGTTATCACTGCAACCGTATTGACATGTCGGATGGGAAGTGAAACCAGTTGGAGGATTTTCGCAGAAAGAAGCGTTATTGCAGTTGGGACTGCAATCCCAACGAGCAGTTGGAAATACAGAAGGTTCTGTGTACGTTGTGCAATTGGTGGTTGTATATGGGAATGAAGAACCATACCCAGCCCAACGCGATGGACGATGACAACTAATGGCGCCAAGTCCGCCTGTTAAACTTGCAGCCGATCCATTGATTACAAAAATAGGTCCTGGTGGATTGCAGGGAATTGTGGTTCCAAGGGCGTCCGTGACGGTTTGACAATTAATGCCAATGTCTGCGCCTTCGCTTGCAATGCCTTTTTGCAAACTTAAATCTCTATCAGGGCAACCTTGTTGCGCAGGAATAGGCAGGTAATCCACTTGCGCAAATTCAACGCAATCAAGTTCGTTGAACGCTTCCGCAGCGGAAGTAAGCGCGGAAGGTTCCACAGTGACATACATGTATCCAGCCAAATCAGGCTGAGCTTTGCGGCTTTTGGCGGCTGCCTTCTTTTCCAAAGCGGCCAACTGCTCGGCGGATTTGTTGATGGCTGGTTGAACTGATCCACTAAATCGATCAACCAATGCAATGGCCGATGCGATTGGGTTGTGTTGATAGGCGGTGGCTCCGTTGCCCGCGGCAATCGCCGCGCGAGTTGAGGCGCATGTCAGCACATTTCCAGTCACGCCCGCACTGCAGCGGACCAACAGTTCATCCTTGAATTTGACGGCAATGCGACCTGAACGAACGCCGCGGTTTACGCCACCTGCGGACATGACCGCATCCATGGAATCTGGACCGGTTGTTTTCAATTTGTTGGCAAGTAGACGCGGCTCAAGAATGATGTCGGAGTCAGCTTCATTTGGAATTTCGTTGGTGGTGGTTCCCAATCCAGGCAACTTTGTTACTTGCTTGGAGGTGATCAAGTCACCGCCATTGTTGGAACTGGTTTTGGAAGTCGAAGTGGGAGTGGCTGTTGTCGCGGCGGCGCTCACTCCGGAAGCCTGTTGGGTTGCCACTGTCAAAGTAATAATCAACACGAATAAAGCGAATGAGCTTGACAAGCGGAACATTGAAAGGGGTCTCCAAGAGGGGCAAAAACCATGCAGCAACACAACGCAGGCATACTTGCAAAATGCCAGTAAGCCATTCCGTCCAAAGGTAGCCGCAAGTTCCAGAATCCTCAAGGATTTGGGAAGATCAATTCAGTTAAATATGTGGGTTTGCGGGCAGGGTGAATTTGAAATCCCGCTTCACATGGCGATGCGCAAGGCTGGGGTTGCGATGCAAAAACAAGCCTTTAATGAGCTGATTGAGTGGTGTTTTTCAGCACGCGTTGCCCAATATCGTGGCGAAAGAAGGCGCCTTGGAAGTGAATGTCGCTGGCGGCTTGGGTGGCAAGTTTGCTGGCCTGCTCTAAATTGGCGGCAACAGCGGTCGCTCCAATGACGCGCCCGCCAGCGGTCACAAGTACGCCAGCGGTTCCGGCAGCCGTTCCAGCGTGGAAACAAATCACTTTTTCACGAGCGCTGCCAAGATTTTCTGCGGCTTCAATGCCAGAAATAGAGTCGCCTACACGTGGCTTTGCTGGATAGCCCTCGGCGCACACCACGACGCAGCAACTGGTGCCGCTTTCAAAAGAAAAGTCGGCTTGATCAAGTTGGCCAGAGGCGGTGAGCCACAGAGTTTCCAGAAGGTCGCCCTTCCAACGAGTCATCAGCGTTTGCGTTTCGGGGTCGCCAAAGCGGCAATTGAACTCAAGCACCTTGGGGCCGCCGTGGGTCAAAATAATTCCAGCGAATAGCACGCCGCGGAAATCAATCTCTTCGCGGCGCAATGCGTCCAACGTTGGCACAAACACATCGCGCTCAATCATGCGCAGCACGTCATTGGTTGCCAGCGGAGTGGGCGAGTACGCGCCCATGCCGCCCGTGTTGGGACCAGTGTCGCCTTCGCCAACTTGCTTGTGATCTTGACACGCGTCAAGCATCCAAATTGTTTTTCCATCCACTAAAGCGAGCACGCTTATTTCTTGGCCGTGCAGGCGTTCTTCAATGACAATGGTGGCGCCCGAGTCAACATGCGAATTCTTTTCCAACGCGGCGGTTGCAGCGGCGATGGCTTCTTCTTTGGTGGAGCACACGGTCACGCCCTTGCCGGCGCACAGTCCGTTTTGTTTAATAACAACGGGATCTCCGCGGCTTTGAATGTAATTCAGCGCGGCGTCCAATTGCGTGAATGAACGTCCTTCCGCCATGGGAACGCCTGCGGAGCGCAGCACTTGTTTACACCACGCTTTGTCCCACTCTAATTTTGATGCCGACTTTGTGGGACCAAACACCAATCGGTTTGGCGGGTCGTGATATTCATCCACGAAGCCATCGGCAAGCAATGTTTCTGGACCGACCACGACCAAGTGAATGGATTCTTTTTCTAGAAAACGTCTGAAGTGAAATTTATTTTTTGGGTCAAGGCTTTGCGGGCACGCCTGCCCTAATTGGAGCAGGCCCGCATTGGCTTTGGGGTCAACCCATAATTTCCCCAAGCGCGGACTTTGCTTCAGTTTCCATGCCAAGGCATGTTCACGACCACCGGAGCCAGCGATAAACACATTGCACTTGGCGGGACATGGAAGCGGATTTGATTTGGATTTGCTCATGAATGCTGTACCGTCGCGCCTTGCTTGGAATTGCGCAGGGTTGCACAGCGCCACAAAGCCAAGGGCGGCGAGTTTAGCGACCATCCGCTTGATCGTGAGAGGGTGGTTATGATTTCCGCTCTTGCAAACCGAGACATCCATGCCCATTCGATTCGCACTTTTTATTGTTCTTGTGTTCAACGCCGCCTTTAACGCGTTGGCAATCGCCCAAGATTCGCCTGCCCAAACGCAAGAAGCTGTTCCAGAAGTGGCGCCGGCAGAGCCCGAAGTGAAGCCGGCGGCAAAGCCAGTGGCACCAAAGAAAGCGCCAAGCGCGGCCGCAGGTCAAAGTAAAAAAAACGCTGCGAGCGCTAAAAATGCCGAGGCATTGAAGGAACTGAATTTATTTTGGAAGGGCGTGAGTGAAAAAAATCGCAGCGCCTCATTGATTTTTCCGGCGTGGATTGCCGCCACGCCAATGCCAAGCTCCGTGGCCCCATCGCCAGAAAATATTTGGCCTGGCATGGAAGGATTTGCGGATTGGAAAAAATGGGTGGTCGCCAATCCGGCGTTGCGTGACGCCATTGTGAAATCGCAAAATTGCTTTGTGCTTGGCATTCCTTATGGAACGGATGGGCTGGATGCAAAGTGGAAAGCCAAGGGAATTGCGGCGCTTCCTGGCTCAGCGCCTGGCGAGGCGGCGTTTGGATATCTCAACGCAATGCGTGGGTTGACCGCGTTCGCCACGGTCTGCATGTATGTGGATGCGGAGAATAAAAAGTTTGACGCCGCGTTTGATGTGTCGCTTGGCATGTTGCGCGTGCTTCGACAAGTGAGCGAGCAACGCATGGAGGCGGAGAAATTATTTGGCATGAACATGATGTCGCGCTTGCTGGAGGCCAACCGCGTGTTCATGGCAGCCAACATTGAAACTTTGCCAGTAGCCACGTTGCAACGAGTGGCGCTGAAGGGATACGCATTTATTAAGCCGGGCGACAATGAGCGATTGAAGCGGTTGGAATTGCCAGAAGGCGATCGCGTGATTCTGACGGAGTCCATGCAGAACGCCTTCGACAGCGCGGGGCAACCCGACGAAGCGTATTTCGCCAATGAATTTGGCTCGATTCAATCGGTCAACGCACCGTTGACCAGATTTGGCGCGACCGCGCGTTGGCGTCAATTGGCCACGGTGCACGGGCCTTTGGTTGCCAGTCAGGAAAAGTTGGTCGCCGTGTATGACGATTGGTGGCGTCGCTGGAGAATGCGTTTCTACGATCCGATTTTGGATAGCCCGACGCAATTTTCAAAACTGAATCAAAGCAAGTACGCGTTGGTCACATTGTTTGTGGAAAATTTGCAGCAAGTGTTCGACGCTCGCTTGCGCTTGATCGCGGAGATTGACGGCACCGCGATGTCGGCGGCGTTGTGCGGATTTTATGTTGACAGCGCCAAACAATGGCCGCGCGATTTGTCATCCGCGTTTCCAATTTATGGAATGCGTCGCATGAATTTTGATCCGTTCGCCAAGGACTATGGCAATTTGAATTACAGAAATCTTGGCGAGAAGTCGCAGCCTCTTGGGACGCCGTGGGGGCAGGTGTCTGTCACGGGCGCGGTGTTGTGGTCAGTTGGACCCGACCACGAAGACGATGGATTTGACCAGCATGATCCAGCGGACGGCACAGGGGATTTGGTGTTTTGGCCGCCTCCGCGTTTTCTTGCCCGCAGCGCCGGGCTTTTAAAATAACCGCGCGCAAGAACTACATGGAGCAATGATGAGCGATTCAAATGTTGAAAAAGTTGTGATTATTGGCAGCGGGCCCGCTGGTTGGACGGCGGCTATTTACGCGGCACGCGCCAATTTGTCACCGCGTTGCATCATTGGTGTGCCCCGCAGCGACCCATCGCCGGTGTTGCCGGGAGGTCAGTTGATGCTGACGACTGAAGTTGAAAATTACCCTGGGTTCCCAGAAGGAATTCAAGGACCCGAGATGATGCAAAAGTTTCGCGAGCAGGCGGAGCGCTTTGGCACCAAGATTTCCGAAGCGGATGTTGTGAAGTGCGATTTTTCAAAACGGCCCTTCAAACTTGAATTGAGCGAAGGCGCGCCCGTGTTCGCGCAAAGCGTGATCTTGTCCACGGGCGCAACTGCGAATTGGATTGGTCTGAAAAATGAAATGCGACTTGCCATGAGTGGCGGGGGCGTGAGCGCGTGCGCGGTGTGTGATGGCGCGTTGCCCGCCTATCGCAATCAAGAGCTTGCCGTTGTTGGTGGCGGCGACAGCGCAATGGAGGAGGCGAGTTACTTGCTGAAGTTTGCCAGCCATGTGCACATGATCATTCGCCGCGATTCACTGCGCGCAAGCAAGGCCATGCAAGCGCGCTTGTTGGGCAATCCCAAAGTCACCATGCATTGGTTCACGGTGGTTGCGGACGTGCTTGGTCAGGACAAAATTGAGTCCCTGCTTTTGGAAGACGTGCGCACCAAAGAACAGCGAAATTTGCCTGTGAAAGGCTTGTTTTTGGCCATTGGGCATTCGCCAGCCACCAAGTTTTTACAAGGCACCGCGGTGGAGCTTGATGAGAAGGGCTATGTGAAATTACGCAACCGCGATAGCCGCACCAATATCGAAGGCGTGTTCGCCGCGGGCGATGTCGCTGACGCGCACTATCGACAAGCCATCACTGCGGCTGGAATGGGTTGCGCGGCGGCGCTTGATTGCGAGCGTTGGCTTGCGGCTCAAGGCGTGCATTAAAATTGACTCACTGAAATTTAAAAGACGCGCGGAATAATTTTCCGCGCGTCTTTTATTTTACATATCAACAAATAGATTATGCCGGTGCTTTGACCGTGGCGGCGCGGCGCACATGCAACTCCTTGAGTTGCTCATCGTCCACTGGACCAGGGGCGTCGATCATCAGGTCGCCGCCAGACTGCGTCTTTGGAAACGCGATCACGTCGCGAATGTTGTTGGTGCCACACAAGTGCATCACCAAGCGGTCAAGACCAAACGCCATGCCTCCGTGCGGCGGCGCGCCGTGGCGCAACGCGCTGAGCAGGAATCCAAACTTGCGGTCCGCGTCTTCTTGCGTGAGGCCGATGAGTTTGAAAACTTTCTCTTGCACATCGGTACGGTGAATACGAATGGAGCCACCGGCGATTTCACTGCCGTTGAGAACCATGTCGTAACCCGCGCTCACACAGGCGCCGGGGTCGCTCTCTAAAAGATCAAATTGATCGGGATTTGGGCTGGTAAATGGATGATGCATGGCCACCCATCGTTGGCCTTCCTCGTCAAAATCAAACATTGGAAAATCAATCACCCACAGGAAATTCCACTTGTCCGCAGGAATAGCTTTGAGATCGTCAGCCACTTTCAGGCGCAGTTCGCCCGCGGCCTTGACGGCAATTTCCCAGTGGTCAGCGACCATGAGAATGGTGTCGCCAGGTTGCGCGTTCAATGCGGCCTTGAACTCCGCGGCAATGGGCTCCACAAATTTTGCGATGCCGGTTTCAAAAGTTCCAGTGGCGGAAATTTTGGTCACGGCAACGCCGCCGGCTTTGAAGGCCTTCACGAATTCCGCGTAACTGTCGGTCATCTTGCGCGTGAGTTGCCCCAGTGACGCGGGCACAACAATGGCCTTCACGCAACCAGATTTTCCAAGTCGAGATTTAGCCAATGCCTCATCAAAAACTTTGAAGCCACACTTGGCGGCAAGCGCGCTGATGTCATGAAGCTCAAGACCAAAGCGAGTGTCTGGTTTGTCGCTGCCAAAGCGATTCATGGCGTCAATCCAAGTCATGCGCGTGATGTTTGGAACATCCACGCCCAACATTTCTTTCCATAAGCCTTGCACGAAACCGCTCATGACATCCATGACATCGCTGCGGTCGACAAAGCTTAATTCAAGGTCAATTTGGCTGAATTCCGCTTGGCGATCGGCGCGTGGATCCTCGTCGCGCAAGCAGCGGCAGATTTGAAAATAGCGTTCGCAACCAGCCACCATTAAAATTTGCTTGAACAGTTGGGGGCTTTGCGGAAGCGCGTACCAATCGCCAGGGTGCAAGCGCGATGGCACAAGAAAATCGCGCGCGCCTTCAGGCGTGCTCTTAATAAGAAGCGGGGTTTCAATTTCCGTAAAGCGCTGGTTGGAAAAATACTGGCGTGTGTATTGCAGCACGCGATGGCGCTCGCGCAAAATCTTTTGCATGGATGGGCGGCGCAAGTCCAAGTAGCGATACTTCAAGCGAATTTCTTCGTTGATCTTTGGCGCGTCGTGGTCATCGGGAAGAATTGGCAAATCAATCGCCTTGTTGAAGACCTCAATCTCCGCGGCAAGAAGTTCCACTTCACCAGTCGCAAGTTTCAGATTTGGATCGCCAGCGCGCTTGCGCAGCAATCCCTTCACCGCAATGCAGTCCTCGCGTCGCAAACTTCGCGCGGCCGAGACAACATGCGGCGGCGCATCTTCCAAATCACACACCACTTGGCACAGGCCGTCGCGGTCGCGAAGATCTAAAAACACAAGTCCCTTGCCTTGATCTCGATAGGTATTCACCCATCCGCAAAGTGTGACTGTGTTGCCAGCGTGTGTGGCGCGAGGTTCTCCGCAGGTGTGTGTTCTTTTAAGCATTGTGGGTTCCGTGTAAGGAGGCGAAGGGTACTTGAAATGACGAATCGGGTATGGTTTGGTTGTGGACGCCGTCAAAAATACGAAAGATCATTCCTCCGCGAAAGCCACCGTGCTGTTCACAGCATTTGAGCCGTCGGGTGACGCGCATGCGGCGCCAGTGATCGCGGCATTGAAGGCCATGGCGCCAGAAATTGAAATTGTCGCGTGTGGTGGACCACAGATGGAGCGTGCGGGCGCCATCATGATCGAGCGGACCGCGGATGATGGAGCCATGGGATTGTCGGCGTTATCCAAAATTGCCTCGGTGAAAAAAACGCAGAACGCGATTCGTCAATGGGCGCAGGCGCGTCGAGTGAATGTGCATGTGCCGGTGGATTCGCCAGCCGCAAACTTTGCCATTGCCAAATTCATGAAGGCGCGCGGAGTGCGCGTGTGTCATTTGGTGGCGCCGCAATTGTGGGCGTGGGGACCGTGGCGCTTGAACAAATTGCGTCGTTGCACTGATTTAGTGCTGTGTTTGCTGCCTTTTGAGCAAGAGTGGTTTCGCTCGCGGCGCGTGCCGGCGAAGTTCATCGGGCACCCGGTCATCAATCGAATTTTGGATCAGTCGCAAATGGATGCGTATGTGAAGGAGTTGCCCACGGGTTCGCCCAAAGTGCTTTTGCTCCCAGGCAGCCGCAGCAGCGAAGTGACACGCAATCTGCCGTTGCTGTTGAAAGTGTTCAGCGATATTCAACACAATCATCGACGCGCAATTGCCATTATGGTTACGGCCAACGACTCATTGGCTCGCTTGGTTCGTGAGCACGTGCCAACGCTGCCGCCAGGGGTGTTGTTGATGACAGGAAAATTGGACGCCGCAATTTCGTGGAGCGAGATTGCGTTGTGCGTCAGCGGCACGGTGAGTTTGGATTTGCTGCGCCAAGCCAAGCCAATGGTGGGCATGTATCGCACTGGATTGTTGTCCGTGGTTGGCGGCAACATTATGTTGTCCATGCCAAATCGATTGTTGCCGAATATTTTGGCGGGCAAGCGCGTGGTGCCAGAGTTTGTGCCATGCCTTGGGCGAGCGGGACCCATTAGCGCTGCGGTGGAAAATCTCTTGGTCGATCAGTCACGGCTGCGCGAAACCGCAAACGCCTTGCGCGCTCTTTTGCCCGCATTTCAAGGCAAAAAACCTGATATTGAGGCGGCCGAAGCCATCATTGCGTTCGCGTCCGGCCGCAGTCCGCTGGACAACAAGTGAACTGATGCAGCCGCTGCTTTGAAAATGAATTGGAATCAGCGCGCGCTGCGCAGAAAATTCGCAGAGACTCTATTATCAAACTTCGTTCGCATACTTGAACAGGAACCCATCATGTTGAAAAAAATCGCCGCCGTATTTCTTCTTGCATTCGCAGTCACGCCATCTTTGGCGCAAACCGAAAAGCCTGAGAAAGTTTTGAAAATTATTTCCAGTTTGCCACGCACCGGTAGCGCCAACGCGCAGACCACCACCATGGTCAACGGAATTCAATTGGCTATTGATGAGGTTCATGGAAAAATTGGCGACTACACCATTGTGTATGAGGACATGGATGACGCCAGTCCACAGCGTGGAAATTGGGACCCAGCTGTTGAGGCGCAAAATGCCAACAAAGCCGCGCGTGATGAGAGTGTGATTGCGTACATCGGAACTTTTAATTCCGGAGCCAGCAAAATCAGCATGCCAGTTTTGAACAAGGCAGGTTTGCTCATGATTAGTCCTGCGGCAACGTATCCCGGCCTGACGAAGCCAGGAAAAGGCGAGGCGAATGAGCCAAAGATTTATCGTCCAACTGGAAAAATCAATTTTTTCCGCGTGGTGCCCGCGGATGATTTGCAAGGATTTGTGGCTGCGGAATGGGCCAAAGACATGGGCGTGAAGAAGGTGTACATACTTGACGATCGCGAGTTGTACGGCAAGGGAATTGCCAATGTGTTTGAGAATCACGCCAAAGAAATTGGTATCGAAGTGCTTGGCCGCGAAGGTATTGATCCAAAAGCGTCAAACTTTAAATCCCTTGCCACCAAGATCAAGGCTGCTGCGCCAGACATGGTCTATTTTGGCGGCACCACGCAAAATAGCGCGGGGCAAATTGCCAAAGATTTGCACACGGCTAACGCAACTCCAAAATTCATGGTGCCAGATGGGTGCTTTGAGAAAGCGTTCATTGAAGCCGCGGGTGCTGAAAATGTGAATGGCAGCGCGTACATCACCTTTGGTGGATTGCCCGCGGACAAGCTCACGGGTCGTGGCGCCGAATTTCGCGCGGCTTATAAGAAAAAATATAATTTAAAAGAGAACGAGGAGCCCGAGGGATACGCCGTGTACGGCTACGAGGCGTGCAAGGTGTTGCTTGACGCAATTCCAAAGGCCAAGACCAAGGATCGCGCGGGCATTTTGCAGGCTGTGTCGGAGACAAAAAACTACAACGGCGCGCTTGGAATTTGGAGTTTTGACGAGAACGGCGACACCACCAATACAACCATGAGCGGCAACACAGTTGAGAATGGCGAATTTAAATTTGTCAAGGTTCTTGGCAAGTAATGCATTGAGGCGTTTTCAAAAGTGAATCCAGCAACGCACGGTTCAATGTGTGAAACACTTGTCGCCATGATTTTGTCGCAAACGACGGCGGGAGCGACCTCCGTTGCAGGCGCGCAAGTGGCCATGGGTTGGAGCGATGTTCTTTCGCAGCAACTGATCACTGGCGTCTCGAACGGAATGATTATCGCGTTGATCGCCATTGGATACACCATGGTGTATGGAATTATTGAACTGATCAATTTCGCTCACGGAGATTTGTGCACGCTTGGATCATTCTTGGCGCTCACTTTGGTGGGAGCGTTGGGCATGGAGGCGTGGTCAGGCATGGGCGGAACTGCGGCGGTGATCACGTTGCTGATCAGCGCGGCGATTTTTTGTGGCGCTCTGAACTGGACAATTGACCGCGTGGCCTACCGCCCGTTGCGTGGCAAACCAAAACTTGCGCTGCTTGTGAGCGCCATTGGGTGCTCTTTCATTTTGGTGAATATTGCCTTGTTTTGGGGCGGTTTGCCAATGGAAGTCTTTGGCGGAGGAAATCAGGCCGCGGCCCCGAAAGATTTTCCGTCACTCATCTCCAATGAAAATTTGTTGGGCGCACGATCGGCCATCACCGTCACATGGCGCGACTTGTTCGTGGTGATTGTGACGGTGCCATTGATGATTGGTTTGACCTGGTTGGTGAAGTCCACACGTTTGGGCAAAGCCATGCGCGCCGTGGCGCAGAATCCAACAGCGGCCGCGCTAATGGGTATTGATGTGAACCGTGTCATTGGTTCAACATTTCTTATTGGCGGTGCGCTTGGAGGTTTTGCCAGCGTGATTTACGCGCTCTACAACAATACGATTTCATTTCAGATGGGCTATCGAACCGGCATGGACGCGTTCACCGCGGCGGTGCTTGGCGGCATTGGCAGTTTGCCCGGCGCGGTGGTGGGCGGAATTGTGATTGGCTTAGTGCGCGCGCTCAGCGATGGTTACATTGAGGCGCGCTGGACTAACTCCGTTGTGTTTGGCATTCTCATTCTCACACTTGTCTTTCGACCCAGCGGAATTTTGGGCGCCAAACTTCGGGAGAAAGTGTAATGAGCGCTACACCCATATGGAAAAAATTCTTGCGCGTTGACATCGCGTTGTTGATCTTGGCGTGCTTGTTGCCAGTGGTGGATCAACGTTTGCACTTGGACATGGTCGACCCAATGCGCGGCGTCATGGTTTTCGCAATTTTGGCGCTCGGCCTGAATATTGTCACGGGCTTTACTGGGCTTTTGCACTTGGGAATGGCTGCTTTTATGGCGATTGGCGCCTACGCCTTCGCCATTAGTAGTTGCGACATTTATCCCTTTCAACTTGGTTTTTGGTGGGCAATTCTTTTCACGGCTATCGTGGGCGCGTTCGCTGGCGTTTTGCTTGGAGCCCCAACATTGGGTTTGCGCGGCGACTATCTCGCCATTGTCACGCTTGGCTTTGGAGAGATCACTCAAGACGTGTTGAAAAATTTGGATGTTATTACAAAAGGAACGCAAGGCATCAACCCGTTGCCATCGCCACATGTTCCATGGTGGACCGCGACAGGATTTGGCATGCTTGAATTCACAAGCGAACAGGAACTTCCGTGGTATTGGTTGTTTCTTGCATTCGTTGTGTTGGCAGTTGTGGTGTGCAGAAATCTGGAGCGCAGCCGAACGGGTCGCTCATGGCTTGCAGTGCGCGAAGACGAACTTGCAGCGCGGTGCATGGGTATCGCGCCAGTACCCGTGAAAATGATCGCCTTTGCAACTGGCGCCGCGCTTGCCGCTGTGGCCGGCGGACTTTGGGTGAGCATGTATTCAAGCACTGGTGAGCCAGGCAACTACGATTTTCAAGTGAGCATTTTGGCGCTGTGCATTGTGATCGTTGGTGGAATGGGTTCCATCAACGGAGTGTTGGTTGGATCAATCGCAATGCTTGGTCTTGCCAACATCGCGCTACCCAAGATTGCCAGCGCCATGCAGAGCGCGGGATGGGTGAGTTCAGGCAGCGTGTTTGGCAGTCCAAACAACTGGAAATACCTTGTATTTGGCTTGGTTTTAGTGGTCATGATGCGCTTCCGTCCAGATGGTTTGTTGCCCGCGAAGTTGTCCATTGTGAATTCCAAAAAGAAAAAAGTTGTGGAGCCAGCGTCATGAGTGTGGCTGAGCACATTCAAGATCCAATCTTGGAAGTGGACGCGGTCACCATGCGTTTTGGTGGGCTTGTGGCCAACGATTGTGTTTCATTTCAAGTGAAGCGTGGCGAAGTGTTCGCGCTCATCGGGCCCAATGGAGCCGGCAAGTCAACATTGTTCAATGCCATCACGGGCGTGCACCAAGCAACCGAAGGGCGCGTTCGATTTGAAGGCAAGGAAATTCGACGCGATTGGAGCGCCACTATTTTTGCGCGCATGATGCTGAACGGAATTGTTCTGGCGTTCTTTGTCACGCTCGCTCTTCGCGCCACCACGTTTTGGAAAGATGTCATAGTGGCCAATTACATTTACGACGAACCTTTTCCAATCGCGCAAGCCCTACGTTCCTTCGGACCAAGCTTGGCAAGCATTGGATTTTGGGGAGTTGCGTTGCCGGCGCTGATTGGATTTGTGGTGGGAGCGGGCGGATATGTCACGTTGTGGTCGCGCGCTCGGCGCACGCCCGATTTGATCGCGCGCTCAGGCATGGGAAGGACGTTTCAAAACATCCGACTGTTTGGCGAGTTAAGCGTGATTGAAAATGTGTTGGTTGGAATGCACGCCAAATTGCATTGCGGCTTTCTGACAAACATGCTGCGTTTGCCTAGATTTTTCAGGGAAAACGTGGTCGCTCACCAGAAAGCGTACGAGTTACTTCGCTTTGTTGGACTGGAAGCTCGCGCTGGAG
Source organism: uncultured bacterium (assembly GCA_903898755.1). Classification (GTDB taxonomy): domain Bacteria; phylum Planctomycetota; class Phycisphaerae; order Phycisphaerales; family SM1A02; genus SYAC01. Next base: position 27,993 of record CAIUGT010000002.1, read on the forward strand.
AGGCCGCCCGAAATTTGCCATACGGTTTACAGCGGCGCTTGGAAATTGCGCGCGCACTTGCTGGCGAGCCGCGCATTTTATTGTTGGATGAACCCGCGGCGGGAATGAATCCAACTGAAACTGGAACATTGATGGAATTGATCCGCCGAATTCGCGACTCGGGTGTGACTGTGTTGTTGATCGAACACCACATGCGCGTTGTGATGGGTGTCAGCGATCGCATTTGCGTGCTGAACTTTGGAAAACAAATCGCGCAGGGAACGCCTGAACAAATTCGCAACGACCCCGCATGCATCGAGGCCTACTTGGGCAAGGAGGAATTGGGTTGAACACGCATTCCGCTCCAGTTCTTTTAAGCGTGCGTGGCGTGCGAACAGGCTATGGTCCTGCGGATGTTCTGCATGATGTCTCGCTTGAAGTTCGCGAGCGTGAAATTGTCACGCTCATTGGCGCAAATGGCGCAGGAAAAAGCACCACATTAATGACTATCTCGCGCATTCAGCGTTTGCGCGCGGGAGTCATCGAATTCGCGGGCCATGACTTGGCCACAACGCCACCCGATCAAGTTGTGGCAATGGGTTTGGCGCAGGTGCCGGAAGGTCGAAGAATTTTCCCCCGGCTCACGGTGCGAGAAAATTTGGAAATGGGCGGATTTCTTCGCCGTGATCAATCCGCAATGGCCCGCGACTTGGAGCGTGTGTACGCGCTGTTTCCAATTCTCAAGGAACGCGATCGTCAGCAGGGCGGAACACTTTCCGGTGGCGAGCAACAAATGTTGGCCATCGGTCGCGCGCTGATGAGCGAGCCGCGTTTGTTGATGATGGATGAACCAAGCATGGGCATCGCGCCAATTTTAGTCGTGCGTATTTTCCAAGCCATCAAGCAACTGCGCGATGAAGGCATGACTATTTTATTGGTGGAACAAAATGCGCGCGCCGCGTTGCGCTTGGCTGATCGCGGCTATGTCATGGAGACTGGCTCCATCACTTTGTCAGGCTTGGGTCGTGAGTTGCTTGATGATCGTCGGGTGCAAGAGGCGTACTTGGGCGACTAATTCACGCGCCTGAACCAGTCTTCAAAAAGCCCTCAATATCAGCCTGAAACGCTGTTTTGTCCGTGGGCGTTGGGCAGTTACCATCTGTGTTGGAGAATTTTCTGTCAGATGCGCGAATACAAAATACGAAATGATTTAGAGCGCGCCGTCATAGATGGCTTCGCGCTTCCGCTTGGAATTCAGCCCATCAATTTGCCAAGTCCCAACCAGGGCTACACGCTTGAATTTCATGAGGGCGAGGACGGCGATCCCGACACATTCTCATTTCATATTGTCACCAGCCATGATCGCATGTTGGGTCTTGTGCGCGAGGCGCTTGGTTTGCTGCCCGAGCAAGTCACGCCCATCATGGAAGTTGGAAGTCGCGACGCCTATCGCAGCGTGGATGTGTTCATGGGCCGTGAAGAAATTTCCTTCGAGGCGTTCCTTGAAATTTGGGAGGGCTTCGAGCCCGTCATCATGGAGGACGCCAGCATTGGTGTTGGCGCCAACGCGGAGGAGCCATTTGTTGAAGTGTTCCTGGATTCTTGGAAGGGTTTGCTTGTGCATGTGGCCGCCGACAACAAGGAAACGGTGGAGCGCATGTTGCGCCGTCATTCGCTGCATGAAGTAGAGGAGACCTGGCCTGATTCACTTGATGAAGTTTTGTCGCCGCCGTCGCATGTGCGCGATGTCTTGGCGATCGAGGACGATCAAAGTCCCGATTTAGACGAAGTGCTTTTGCAGGTTCGTGAATGTTGGGGCCTTGAACTAGATGTCGACCCCGACACCAATGTTGATGACGCCGGTCGCGAGCTTGGCAGCACGTTGTGGCACTCCATTGCGGTGTGCTTGGATCTCAACAGCGACGAGTCAAGCGATCATCCTTCTGGTGGCTACATCACATTTTGGATTACAGCCAAAAACACGGCGGAAGTAGAGCAATTGGCGCGCGAGCGTTTGCAAAAAGAAAATCGCTGGTTGCTGCAAAGTTTTTACACGCTCGACCGCGTTGCCTTTGATGAGCGACCGGAGGCGTTGGATCATCTGCCAATGAAGGGTAGAAAATCCGAGGTGCATTTGGTTGAGGAAGATCCCTGGGGCTAAGGGTTCCTTGCGTTGTGTGCGTGTTCAATCGCGCGTTGTGTGAATGAAATGTCAACACCGCTTTGTGCGCCGCTCCACTCCTTACATATAAAGTGAATGCTGCTTGATGTACGCGTTCACCGCTGGATCAATCAGCGTTTCATCTAGCGGTGCGCCCGCCTTAAGGTTGCCGCGCAGTTGCGTGCTTGAATCCGCCGCGGCTTCAAGTGGAAGAATCCACGGGCGCCACACGTTTGCGGTGGCAGCGTCTTGACGCGCAGCAATCTGTTGCAAAAGGTCATGCGCATTCAGCGGTGCCCGCGGCACAACCACCGGCGTGGCAAGCGCAAGAATTCCTTGCGGGTCTTTCCATGAATAAAAGTTCAACGCTTGATCGCCGCCAAGCAACAGAAAAAACTGCGCGGTCGGAAATTGCGCGCGCAAATTGTTCAGCGTGTCCACAGTGAAACTCGCGCCGCCGCGCGCGATCTCTTGCGTATCAATCACGGCGCGCGCTTCGCCCGCAAACGCGATCCGCAACATGGCCTCGCGGTGGTGCGCGGCGGTGGTGGGTTGCTCTTGCCGCTGCGGATTGATATTGGCGGGAATCACGCGGATTTCATCGGCGCCAATAGCCGCCGCCGCTTGTTGCGCCAATGAAACATGGCGGCGATGCGGCGGGTTAAACGAGCCACCAAACACAAGCACTTTGCGCGCGCTCATGAAGTCCGCTCCATCAATTTGTATTGCATTCCACGCGCATGCAGGCAACGCATTTGCGCGCAGATTGCGCTCATGAAGGCAACTCCATCAACGCGCGCTCAACAATGTCGCAGGCGTTGTTCATGGCCAAAGTGCATTTTTGCCCCAAGTGCCGCAGCAATGGAATTTGCCACGGATGCGTGGCAACATGCAGCGCGATAGCCAAAGGGCGCGGGGCGCCCGCGGCGTTGACAAAGTTGAACACGCCAGGGGGAAGTTGCGTTTGAACATCGTCACTCACGCCACGGACAATCAGCCATCGCCAACCGGCTTGCGCCGCGGCGCGCGCAAAGTGCGCGGACTCCATGTCCACCATGTCGCAAGAAAATTGTCGCGCGGTTTGCGCTTTCACATGCGTGTCGGCCAGTAAAACATCCGCGCAAAAAAGCGGCAGCGCCGCGGAATTCATGGGTGTATCAACAGACGAAAATTCCTTTGACGCAAGCGGGGGCGTGTTCACGCCACTCGGCATCCACGGCGCGGGTATCACGCTGCCATTGGGCGCGGTCACGTGCGATGCGACATACGCCTGCCCCAACTTGGCGCGCGCGCTTAATCCGCCGGCGAGGCCGCACAAGATCACGTTTGTTCCCGCGCCAAATTCATTGGCCAAATCTTTCAGCGCATGCGCGCAATGTTCGCCAACTCCAATGGTGCGGATCACGCAGCGGTTGCCCAAGCGCTTGCTGGCAATGTCGCTTTCAAAATTCATGGCGCACAACATCAAGGTGGTGGACATATCAATTACGGTATCCGATCTCGTCAGTGCAGCGGTTAGAGTGCGGCAAGATCGGGGAAAGCCCAAGCCAATCATCACGGCTTGAAATAAATCAAAGAAATAGGCCAGCCTAGAAAGCGCTCCACGCGCTCAATTTCAGCGCATTGTCAAGCGATTTGTGGCGTTGAACTTGCTCGCTATACTCTTTCCGCTACTGAATTGATCCGTGAATCTGTTTGTATTGCCGCTTGTTTGGCCCCATCGTCTAGCCCGGCTTAGGACATATCCCTCTCACGGATGGAACAGGGGTTCGAATCCCCTTGGGGTCACTTTCACTTCACTGTTCGCAAGAGTCGTTCGACGATTTCGCTCGTTCACTCTATAGTCCATTGTTCGCCGGCCCCATCGTCTAGCCTGGCTTAGGACACCACCCTTTCAAGGTGGCTACAGGGGTTCAAATCCCCTTGGGGTCATTTCTTCACTCGCGGATTTCATGCAATTTTAATAATTGCAGAATACCCGCGCTCCGTTGCGTGCATGACAATCGGCGCAATTCAAATGGCAGAAAATAGAAAACCATTTCGCGTCCGACCACCGCGCGCAAAAATCGCAAATTTTCTTTGGCCCATCATTCGGATTATCACGGGCATCTGCCGCGTTGAAGATGTGGTTGAGAAGTCGCACCAAATTGTTGGTGATGGAAAATTGCTTGACGCGTTGAACCGCGCCTCTCGCATTTACCTGGATTGCTCAGTGGAGGATCGCGAGCGTATTCCTAAAACTGGCGCGCTGCTTGTGGTGGCCAATCATCCAATGGGTGCGCCTGACGCGCAACTGATTTCCACGCTGATTGATTCGGTTCGAAGCGATGTGAAATTCATTGCCAATGAACTTTTGTGTCAAATTCCAGTTGTCGCGGAGCGTTCGCTGGGCGTGAAAATTATTGGCAAGCCAACCGTCACCACCAACATGAATACGCTGCGGGAAGCGCTGCACTGGCTTTCCAATGGCGGATGTCTTTGCGTGTTTCCTTCGGGTGAAGTCAGCCATTCCACATGGAGTCGTTGGCGCGCCGTGGATGCTTTGTGGCAAACGCAAATTGCAAAATTGGCGCGCATTACCCAGCCCACCGTGTTGCCAGTGTTTATCGCGGGGCGAAATCCATGGTGGTTTCAAATCGCGGGTTTGATTCATCCAATGTTGCGCACAGCGTTGTTGGCGCATTGCTATCCAATTCAGTTTGATAAGAAACTTCCCGTAGCGGTCGGCACGCCTATTCAAGCCAGTGAAATTGAGGCCTTTGAGAGCGATGAAGAATTGATTGGATATTTCCGCTTGCGCACGTATGTGTTGCGCGCTCGGCTGGATGAAAAAGCCGCCAATACAGGCGCCATTACCTACACAACACCGTTGCTTGAAATGCCGCAACATGCGCCGGAGGAATTGGCCGCCGAAATTTCAGGTTTGCCGCAATCCGATTTGTTGCTCAAGCAAGGCGAGTGCGAAGTGTGGTGCACGCAAAGCGAAAAAATTCCGTTGACCATGTTGGAAATTGGCCGCTTGCGTGAGGAGGCCTTCCGCGCCGTTGGCGAAGGCTCGGGCAAAGCCATTGATATAGATCGCTTTGACCGCCACTATCGGCAATTGTTGGTGTGGAACACGCGAACGCAAGAAGTCATGGGAGGCTATCGAATGGGATTGACCGATGAAATTCTTGCCGCCCACGGAATTGACGGTTTGTACACCAGCACGCTGTTTGATTATTCGCCAAGCATGTTGCGGTCACTTGGACCAGCGCTTGAACTTGGAAGAAGTTGGGTGGCGCGCGCGCATCAAAAAAAACCATTGCCTTTGTTGTTGCTTTGGCGTGGCATTGCGCGCTTTGCGTTGCAGCGGCCGCAGTATGCAATTCTGCTTGGGCCAGTCAGTATTTCAGACGCATACCAAAGCATGTCCAAGCGGCTCATCATGGCGTTTCTGAAAACGCATCACGCCATTGATCGATTCGCCAAAGATGTGAAGCCGAAAAATCCGCCGAACATGGAGCCGTTTCTCGATTGGGATCCTGCGCACACGCACGCCGCGGTTCGCAATGTCGCCGATGTGGATCGACTTATTCAAGAAGTGGAGGCCGATGGGCGCAAAATGCCGGTGTTGCTGCGGCAATATCTCAAGCTGAATGCGCGCTTGATCGCCTTCAATGTGGATCCGGAATTTGGAAATGTGGTTGATGGACTCATGTTCATGGACTTGCGAAAGATGTCCACGCGTATTCAGGATTACTACTTTGGGCGCGAGCAAGCCGATCAATTCCGAGCGTTTCACGCACGTTCCAACGCGCCGGTTGCTTGAAGTGCTCCTCGTTCAAGCGTCGGCTTGTGCGGATCTGTTGCGCAACCCATCTCTCCGTTGACGCGCGGTGAATTTAAAAATTCGCACTTGCTGAATTCATCGCAAGGGGCGAGTATGCGCCTATGCAAGCGATCTCTGTGCAAAGTGCGCATGGTAATTACGACATTCAAGTTGGTGACGCGCTGTTGCAAAGTGTGGGCGCGGTCATCGCACAAAAAATTCCAAAGGCTCGCGTGGCGGTACTGGTGGTGGATCAGGCCATTGAGCTCACATGGGCGCGTGAAGTTGCGGCTTCGCTTCAAGCGGCTGGCTTGCGAGTGGTCACGCATGTTGTCCATGCCAGCGAGGACAATAAATCCATCGCGCAAGTTGAAAAAGTTTGGCGCTTGCTGCTTGCGGAGCGCGTGCAACGCAGCGATGTCTTATGCGCAATGGGCGGTGGAATTGTGGGCGATATGGCTGCTTTTGCGGCATCCACGTACATGCGTGGCATTGCCACGGTGATGATTCCCACCACATTGCTTGCAATGGTGGACGCCGCGATTGGTGGCAAGACAGCGGTGAATCTTCCACTGTCCAGCGACCCGCTTGATGCAGGTCATTCCAAAAACTTGTCGACAAACTTGTCGACAAACTTGGCGAAAAATATGGCGGGAACTATTTGCGCGCCGGCTTGGGTGGCAAGCGATGTTCGCACGCTGACAACGCTTTCCACGCGCGAGTTTCGCTGCGGTCTTGCGGAGTGCGTCAAGCACGCGCTACTTGTGGATGCATCAATGTTGGCCTGGCTTGAAACACATCGCGAAGGGTTGCGCGCCATGGATCCGGCGCGACTTGTGGAACTGGTCCATCGATCAGCTTCTGTCAAAGCGGCAATTGTTTCGCGAGACGAGCGTGAACAAGGCGAGCGTGCGCACTTGAATTTGGGGCACACATTCGCGCACGCGATTGAATCTCTTTTGCATGATCAGGTTCACCATGGTGAGGCCGTTTCCATAGGGTTGGTGGCCATGGCGGCGGCAAGTCAGGCGGCGGGTTGGTGGCCTGATGCTGACAAATTCCAACTTTCCAAGCGACTCACCGATTTGGGCTTGCCAGTTCGTATGCCTGCCAAGGTTGATCGGGAACAGCTTAAAAACGCTATGAAACTCGATAAAAAGGGGCAATCTGGAGCTGTTCGATTGGTGCTTCTCAAGGGTCTAGGTCGCCCTGGCGTGCTTGATGCGGCCAGTGAGCAAGTGATCAACGCCGGCCTTGACGCCATTGGCTCTTGAGCAAAGAAGCGTTGTGGGCATGCCTGAAATCCTACGGATCTCATCCAAAGAACTCTCAATAACTTTGGAAGAACTCGGACCGAAACAACCGATAAGGCAGGGCACTCATGCGAAGCCGGAGGCTTCAAAAGTGTGCGACCCTCGGCCTGGGTTTGGCTGACTTTCTTGAGACGACCTGAGCAGGATGCGTAGCGTCGCAATTGTGAATCAAAAAGGTGGCTGTGGCAAAACCACAACCGCTATCAATTTGGCGGCAACGCTTGCGGCAAAAAATCGCCGCACGCTCTTGGTGGATATGGATCCGCAAGGTCATTGTGGAATTGGTCTTGGTGTTCCAGAAGATCGAATTGAACACGGCTTGGCGGAGGCGTTGTTATCCGATCCACCAGGCGGCGCGGATCCCGACGCGATGTTGTGGGAAGTTGCAAAAAATTTACGCTTGGCCCCAAGCACCCTTTCTCTTGCTGGCCTTGAAGCTGCGCGTGGCGGTCTGGCGCATTTACCCGATCGCGACGCGCGGCTTTCACAATTTCTTGATCGCGTTGCGGATCGATTTGATTGGTGCGTGATTGATTGTCCACCAACGATTGGCTTGCTTACGTTCAACGCGTTGCGCGCCGCGGATGAGGCGATTATTCCAGTGGAAACTGGCTTCTTTTCGCTCAAAGGCAGCGAGCGTCAAGCTGCCGCAATTCAAGCAATGTCCACGCGTCTAGAGCGCGAATTGCCGCTGCGCATTTTGCCCACGCTGCATAGACCAAGCGCCAAACTGGCCACTGATCTATTGGCGGCCATTGAGCGTCGCCATGGAATGCTCACCATGCCACTTGTTATTCGTGAGCATGAATCTTTGCGCGAGGCGGCTGGCTTTGGTCAACCCATCACCGAGTACGCGCCGGGCTCGGAAGCCTGTCTTGATTTTATTGCGCTGGTGGAATGGCTTGACGCGAATCCAGTTGTGTGCACGCGTCAAAAAATAAATGCAGCGTTTGCTCCGCGAGGAGAGCTTGCGCTCGATGACGCTGCGCCTGTCAGTTCAGCCGCCGCATCTGGTGAACGCATGGCGGATTTGTTGTCGCGCATTCGCCAGCAAGCCAGTGCGCCCATGACGCCAGTCTTATCCGTTGAAAGCGTTGTGCACATTGAATCTCCAGTAAGTGGAGATCAAAAATGAGCGAATTTGACGAGAGATTTGACCGTTTAACCTCGCTGTTTTTAGGCGATACGGCTTCGAATGATGCCAATGAAACACGCTATGAACCCGTGAAGCAAGCGCCACTGCGTGAAAGTTTGATCACGCCGCTGCTCGCTGGAAATTTGCCCGTCATGGCGCATCCGTGGCTCACACATGTTGCGGCCCGTTTGCGCGAGGGACCCGCAGCTTTGTTGCGAGTCAGCGCCGACGGAATTCAGTGCTCGCTGCTTGAGACCAAAGGTCCCGCTGAAAGCGAGGACAAGGATTTCGCCATGTGGTTGTTGCGCGCCGCGGGCATGGTGAGGCATTGGTTTGTCACGCCAGCAGGCGCGCAAGGCGCGGAAGAAATTGCAGTCATGGATGTCGAAGAAGTTGTCATCGCCTCTGGTGGCGATGAGGCGGCGACCGTTGCCGCATATCAATTGGTTCGACGCGTTGTTGAATGCGCGCGTAAAAATAATCGTGTCCCGCCGCTCACACCAATCGCGTTGGTTGGTTGCTCCGCTGAATCCGCGCATGAGGCGATTGCCACTATTTCAACTGCGGCGCAAGCGTTTTTGCAGCAGCCAGTGCCATTGGCTGGAACTTATCCAAAGCTTGAACGCACCCATGTTGCGCAGCAAGCATTTTTCGCCGGCGGATTTTCCGTTGCGGAAATTTTTGAGGCCATTCGTGCTGCAGAATCAACGGTGGAAGGCAGTCGACGCGCGCCACAGTCAGCGACGCATGTCTCAACGCCGCCGTGCACGCCATCACCAACACCAACGCCAGCTCCAACAGCAAGCGCCATTCCTTCAACACATGCCAGCGCAGCATCCACTGACTTCTCAAAACAACCGTTGCAAGTGCAAATGCGACCGGGTTCTTATGCGGCCATCATTTCTGGTTTGTGGCCCATTGCGCTGCGTTACCCCAACAACGCGCTGATTGAATTTGCAACGGACCATGCGGGACAGTTGCATGTGATCGCGCCAGTGGAGCAAGCCGCGTCCATTCGCCAAGCCGCCGCTTGGGCGCTACGCAACTCATCATTAATTCGTCTTGGTTTCCCTGGCTTGGCCGCGGACCCGCTTCCAATTGTCGAGCGAATTATTTTCACCGACGCCACGCAAGCCGTGGACTGGCATCACTGCGGCGTACGACTTGATTTAGTTCTGCGCGCACAAGACAAATTTATCCATGTGTCGCTGAATGATGAACGAACATTGAAGCCTTGAGATCGACGGAGCATCGCAGACTGATAGAGGGTGGTTCGCGCGACAAGGCGTGACAACTTCAGCAATCACGCACAGTTGAACAACTTGTGCGACTTAACTTTTTGGAAGCGAAGCCCGAAGCACTCGAAGCCAATTTTCGCTGCGAAATCCAGCGATTTCCGTAGATGGAAAGCCTGCTTGGGTAAGCGCCGTTTCGATCGCCGCAACATCCTCGGGGCGCCGCGCATTCACAGGACAATCTTCGGGGGTGAAGCCGCCATCGAAATCGCTGCCTAAAGCAAGGCATTCCACTCCGCCCACTTCACGAACATGTTTGACATGTCGCACGACATCATCCATTGTTGCAACGCGGTCGTTGGCCAAAAACTTTCCATACAAATTTAAACCGCACACGCCCTTGCGCGTGGCGATGGCGCGAATGGTTTCGTCTGTGAGATGCCGTTGATTGCCAGGCACAAGACTGCGGCAATTGGAATGACTTGCCGCGATCGAACCTTTAGCCAGTGTGATCACTTGCGAACATGCTTCGTCCGACAAATGTGAAAGATCATGAATCATGCCAACAGCATCAAGGGCTTGAATCATTTTTTTTCCGGCCGCGGTCAACTCTCCCGGCGCCGTATTCCCGCCCGCATAGCGCGAACCTTTGGCCCAAGTCAAACCAACCATGCGCACGCCTTGATCAAACCACCACTTGGCGCGCTCTGGCGACTCAATTGGATCCGCACCCTCCATTAAAATCACCACGCGAGTCGGTCCAGTTGAATTCCATTGCAATAGATCCGCTTGCGTGCGCACAATACGAATGACGCCGCGCGATTCAAGGCCCTGATACAGACGCAACTGCAAGCGCGCCGCACGCGCGGCGGTATCCACATCGTCAAAATTGGCGTAGCCCCACGCTTCATCGCAACCCACTTCCGTGAACAACGTGGCAAAAACCATTTTGCATGAACCAGCTCGAAGCGCCGGGAAATTCACGCCAAAGCGCGCGCGATCTGGCGATTGCGATTCAAGATCAATTCCTTGCATGGCCAGATAGGCCAAATCAAGATGTCCATCAATGCGATCGTGGCTGGATGTGCTTTGCATTGGGGCATTCTGACGTGTTCGGCGTTCAGTGTCTAGCGCGCCGCGACTGTAGTTACACTCTTGAGTCATGGCTGAAGTTGCTTCAATCAATGCATCGACCCGCGGATTGGTTTTGCTTTTGGCGGCGGCGCTTCTTGCGCCGTTAATTGTCGCCGCCACTCTGACGCCTGATCCTCGTGGACTTGGCACCCATCAACAACTTGGGTTGCCAGTGTGTTCATGGCCAGCGGCGATGGGAATTCCATGTCCAAGTTGCGGCATGACCACTGCGTTCGCTTACGCCGCGCGCGCTGATTTCATCTCGGCATTTGTGGCGCAACCCATGGGCGCACTATTGGCCATTGCAGCTGCTATTGGTTGCATAGTTGCCTTGGGCGTTTCATTTACGGGTTATCAATTTCAAAGATTGTTCGATCCGCTTCTGAACAAATGGTGGTTCAGCGCGGCCGTCTTTTTGTTTTTTGCGGCTTGGTTTTGGAAGTTCACATGCATGCCGGGAGAGATGCAATGAAGAACGTGCTTTCAATGAGGGCTTGCATACGGGCGCAAATTGCTTTGTGCGGCGTGATTGCGCTTGGATTTATTTCCAGTTGCCAAGTGTTCGGCATCGCGTCGGCGATCGGGCAAAATATTGAGCGCGACAAGAAGATTGAAGTCCTTGCCAAGTACGCCGGATTAGACAACAAGCGTGTCGCCATTCTTGTGAAGGCCGACATGGGCACGGTCTATGAGCATCCGACCGCCGTTCCAAATATTTCTGTCAACTTGGCGCAGCGTCTGCAGGAAAATGTTCCAGGCATTAAAATGATGAATCCGCTGCTGTGTTTGAATTATCAACATCAAACGCCAAATTGGTCCGCGCAACCCTTGGGGCAAGTGGCAGAGGAGTTGGACGTGGATCGTCTTGTCATTATCGATTTGTACGAATATCGGCTGAATCCACCGGGAAATCGCTTTCTATGGGATGGCGTCGCCGCGGGCAATGTCGGCGTGGCCGAGCGTGATGGCCTTGACGCGGATCAAACGGTGGATCAGTGGAATGTGTCGGCGCAATTTCCGCTTGATGCGGGAGTGACGCGCGAGTCCATGTCAATCACGCTTGTGCAAAAAGGTCTTTTATCCGCGTTCGTTCGAAATGCCGCGTGGGTTTTCTTTGATCATATTGAAGACAAATATCCAGACACGAAAAAATAAAATGCTATTCATACTTCATGATCGTTTCATCAAATGCATTTGCTCATTCGCGGGCTTGCTCTTCCTTGCGGCTGGTTGCAACTATCTTGTGCCCGCGGCCTACATCATTGATGGTCCGCCTTCTATTGATGCGAAATATGATTTGCCAGATCGAAAGACGGTCGTCTTTGTGGATGACCGCACGAATATTCTCAGTCGAACACAGCTTCGAGCGGTCATCGGTGACAAGGTCGCTGCGGACTTGATGAAAAAAGGTTTGATCACGGAGACCATCGCCAGTCGCGATGCGCTTGCCATGGCGCGCAAAGATGAGACGGTGGACAAGCCCATGCCCATTAGCGAAATCGGCCAGCGCGTTGGCGCGGACATGATTATTTATGTGCAAATTCGCGATTTCAAACTTGCGGATCCAGGCGGCGATTCGCTTCCTTCAGCCCTTGCCTCCGTGAAAGTGATCGATGTTTCAGGGCGATCGAGGCTGTTTCCGGCGCCAAGTGAATTAACGGGCGAGCCCGTGGCAACCGACATGCGCGAAGTGAGCGCAGACTTGTATCAAAGCACTTCTGGGCGCAGGCAAGTTGAAGATTTGCTGGCCGCTGAAATTGGTTCTGAAGTGGCGAAATTATTTTATAAACACGAGCGAAAAGAACTGGGTAAAAATTTGGGTGTGCGCAAGTGAGTTTTCGGTCACAAATTGTTTGCGTAACAGATCCACTTGGGCCCGGTGCTGGCGCCGCCACTCTTGCCGCATGCGCCCAAGCTGTGCGTGCTCTTGAGGATAAAATTGGAGCAGGCCGCGTTGAAGTTGGCGTGCTTGGAACAAAATTGTCAACGCAACTTGCAATCGAATGCGGTCTTGCGCCCGCCTGGAGAGTTCCTATCCCTTGCGGAAATTTGCGGCTGGCCGAGCCAGCGTTATCGCGGGTTTTAAATCACTCAACGCCCAGCGTTGTATTGGCTTGGGGAGCGCGAGCGGCGCAGTTGGTTTCGCGCACCATGCGCGACACTCCTTTGGTGGTGGTCATGGACGCTCCGTTTGAATCCAAGAGCGTGATTCACGCTGAATTAGCGGAAGTTTTGTGCATGGGTGATTTGATGGCAGACCACGCATGCGCTTTGGGTTGGCTTCCTATTCGAATTCGCACGGTCTTGCCAGCGATGCCATCGTGGCAGCAAGATCCATCGCATGACCGCAATTCATTGCGCAGGCAATGGGGTGCAACCGATCAGGATTGTGTCATGGGCGTGTTGCCAGTGTCCTCAGGTCGCGCGGACGCATTGTTCGCGTTTCATGCCATGGGTCGGGTTGCATTCGCGGGGCACGGCGCGCATTTGGTTCTTGATCCGAACCTTGGCAACGCAAGTGGTGTTCGTTCCATCGCGCGTAAACTTGATTTGAATGCAAGAGTGCATTTTGATTCAGCTCTGTCATGCCCTTGGAAATTATGTTCGGCAATTGATGTCTGGATTTCTTTGCGCGACGAACATGTTGATGAATCCGCCATGCACCACAGTTGCGCGGCTGCGCTTGGGGCGCCCCTTGTGGCGCAAAGCGGTAGTTTTGCCGCGGCTTGCATTGAACATCAAGTGGACGGAATAGTCGCTGGAGAAGGGGTCAATGCGTTGGCGTTTGAAATACTGCAAATAGCGAAAAATCCAGCACGAATTGAGGCAATGGCGACTTCAGGGCGCGTGAAATACGCGGCAAAAAATGTCCGCGATGGATTCTTTCTTGCGATTCAGGAATGCGTGGGGCGCGTGTGCCCCGAGGTATTTGCGGTTCGCGAGTCTTCGAATTTTTTTCCGGCGGATACAAAATTCGCCGCGGCGTCGACATAAAGCGATTTCAATAAGTTGGGTCGCAAATTTTGCCCACGTAGGCGCGGGGCATCGAGCGCGGTAAAGCGTTGTGGATCCACCATTGCAAGATCAGGATCCGCGATTGGGCTTTCGCCATCGAAGTCGCTTTCCCACATTGTTCGCAAAGCCCAATAGCGACTGGCGTAGAGATCAAATGCGTCTTCCGGGCGGCTCGCTTTGGCGGCCATTTCACTTTTGGCGTCGCCCGCGGACATGTGTTCGTCCGTGGTGACAATGTCGCTTCCAAAAAGAATGCGCCCGCGGAAGCGCTCTAGAAAAGTTTCCATCGCGCCTTGCGGATGTTTGGAAATCTCTCGCAGCATCCATTTGGTGGCGCTTGTATCCAAAAATAAATTTGGGTGACGATCAAGAATTCCAGCAAGAAAATGCAGGTCTTCTGGCCAGCCACCCATGTGTGCCGCTAGCCATGGCGAGGTAAATCGATCAAGCAGCCTTTCAAGGGGAAGATATTGCGCGGACTTTGTTCCGTATCGCGCTGCATCGCTGTAGCGAGTTTGAAACCAGGTGTCGGGGTCCGCGATATGCACCATGAGCGACATTCCCAAACTGTTTGCCAATTCCATGGCGGCTACTCGCAGCGGCGCGTCTAGTTGAAACATCGTCGCATCGCCAGCTTCAATCGCAAACTCAACGCTGCGCGGCGCCGCCCAAATTTTGCACAGACGAGAACCAAGTTCGTGATATTTTTCAATGCGTTCAAGAAAGCCCGCGCCTAACGAATGCTTGCGATCTTTCGAAGCGAAATCTGGAACGGCGATCAAGCGAAGTCGATCACCAAGTTCCTCCCGCACCACGGGCACTTGTTCCAAATAGGTCATGGACCAAATCGAACCAATGCCATACAAGTCCATCGCTTCACGAAGAATTTTGCAGGCGCGCGCGCCGTTCACGTGTGAATGAGCGTCCGTGATGGCGAACGGCAATGTAGGAAATTGCTTAGAAAGCGCGCGATAATCCCATCCAAATCGATTGGAAGGGTTCACGTTTTGATGCGAATGAATATGTGTTGATTGCGTCACGCGTTCAATCGTAACTCGCGTTTGAAGTGCGCGGAGACATTAATGAGCGCGGCGGGGGCGTGATTTATTTCGAGTCGCCAATCGAGCGCCCTCGGCTTTGGTTTTTGGAGTTTGTGTGACACGTTTTTTAATCACAGTACTTGTTGTCGCGTTTGGTATGACCGCATTTCGACCGGCGTGATGAATGCATCCAATATAAACTTCGTGATCCGCTTCAATATCAAAGTGACGAACGATTTCACAATCAAACCAAGCCGTTGCACGCAGCGGTACTGGCGCACCAGATGGCGTCTTCATGCAAGGAATTGAAATCATTGGATCTTGCGTGTGTTCCGGAATTTGGCGGAAGAGGCGCGTGCACACTGGATCATTTGCGGCGATCAAACATAATGCAAAACCTCTTGAATCGCGAATGATTGGACTCAGTGGTTGACCTTTTTCAATTGCAATGACAAGCATTGGTGGTTGCGAAGCGACTTGTTGCACCCAGCGCACAAGAGCTCCGCCGCGCATGTCGCCAAATGCGCCAGTTAAAAGAAAAACACCACTGGGAATTTGATCTAAAAGATCACTAATGCCAGAACGTTCAATTGGGGTCCAATCGCTTCTTGGTGCCATTGCACACACAATATCCCGAAATAAAACAATATCTAGTTTAAATCCATAATTTACAAGTATTTATATAAATATAGGACGCGTTATGGTGGGGATTGAAATTGTTCTAAGACTAAAAATTTAAAGATTTTTGATCATATGTGGGGCAAAGTGTTGCAAAGTGGGGAAATTAAGTTATTCTACTGACACAGGTGTCCCATGCTTTTTCTAGGCGAATTCGAACATTCTCTCGATGCGAAACAGCGACTGGCTATTCCATCGGAACTGCGCAATTGCTTGCCCAACGAGGGCACCGATGCGGTGTTTGTTTCAGCGCCTGGTCCCAATGGTTTTCTTTGGTTGTGGCCAGAAAAAACATTCGCGGATTTATCCAACGCGCTCGGTGGTTCATTGTTGGGAGACGAGGGAGTTCAGAATTTCGAGCGGTTGATTTTCAGTCAGTCTTCGCGTTGTCCGTTAGACAAAGCGGGGCGCGTGCGCGTTCCGGATCGAATGCTGGCTCGCTACGGATTGTCGGGAAATGTAATGATTCTTGGTGTTCGAGATCATCTGGAACTGTGTACGAGCGACAAGTGGAAGGAAGAACGTGAATTACTTGAGCCCGCCGCCGCGGATATTTGGCGACGTGCTCGCGAGACAATTCGAAATCGAACTTCGAGTTGATCTTTGGAAAAACTTTTAACTCGTCGCATGCGCGACGATTTGATTCAAGACTTGCGTTGATGCCAAGGATGGCCCAACGCGGGAGAGCAACGAATGGTCCCCTCACTGCGCCAAGGACGGCGAAGTGGGAGCCGTTCGAACAGAACAAACGAGCCAGGGACGGCTCGTTGAGAAGGGTTTGATCCGCCAAGGATGGCGGCAAGGACTCTGGAACCCTGTTTTTGGGGTTCTATCCGTCGTCGCCCCCGTACCGTGACCCGGTACGGGGGCGTTTTTGTTTTTAAATTCACATTGTTTGGGTAGACTGATCCTTCGGAAATTTCCGAAATGCAGACTTGATCGCATGGATTCGCGGAGGCTTGGAGCACCGCGGCGAGATGGTCTCAGGCAATGAGGTCCTAAGCAATGTTGGTCATTACCCGTCGAGAAGGTGAAGAAGTTGTGATTGGCGATCCAGCAGCCCCGCTGGGAATTGTTCGCATTGCCTCCATCAAAGGCGACCGGGTTCGAATTGCATTTGAGTTTCCGCGCGAAATTCTGGTGCACCGTCGGGAAGTGGCAGATCAAATCAACGCGACGGAGATTGGCAAGGACGGCAATCCTATTGTTGGTCAAATTCGGCCAGCTTCTGGCGGCGAAACTCCGTAACAATTTCAAATTGAACATGAATGTCTTCCTTCTCGGACAATTGGTTCAAGAAGGGATGACGCTGTTGACTAGAAGTATTCGCCGCTAGACTCGCATCATGAAATTGCGTTCATGTCGATGGACTTGGATTTCCCGTGAGATTGCCCCTGGAACTTTACACACGCGGGTGACCAAACGAATGAAACAATTCAATGTCCAAGTTGTGGCCCAGACTTTTGCGCAACTGTTTGTGGTTTGCGTGCTCAGTGCGTGCGCCGTTTCGGCGGGCAAAGATCCAATGAAATCGCTGTCAAATCCAGAGTCATTGCCCGTGGTGCAAGTGGCGGCTATGGAAAAATTAGACGAGACGCCAACGCCTGAGTACATCTCCGCGTTGAAGCGCATGATGTGGCAACCAGGATTCGCGGAGTCCACGCGATTGGCGGCGTTTGAGCGGTTGGTGAAACTGGATGAGCCTGGCTTAAAGGAAATTCTGCGGCTGCAATTGCCAAAATTAATGGCGTTGGCTTGGAGACAAACGTTGTGCGAACTCATTGTCACACATCAATGGGTGGATATGACCCCAACACTTGTGCGCGCGTGGAGTGTTCCAATGGCGTCTTGGATAGAGCAAGACAAGGATCGTCCAGAACGCATTGCCATTGAGCAGTTGAATGGAAAAGATCAATTGACGGATGTATTGGTGAAGATGTTGGTGGAATCCAATCCGATCACAGAGGCGAACTTGCGATTGCGATGTTGGGAAATGTTGCAGAAGATTGGACAAAAGGAGCGCTTGGTGAAATTGCTCGCGGATGCTTCGGTGAAGCCCGAAGATCGGTTGCTGTCCAATTTGCGAAGTTGTGCTGGCGAACTTGGAATTGTGCCAACGACGAAGGAGGAAATTTTATGGCTTCAAGCGTTGCTTGAAACTAAAAATATTTCATTTTGGGAGCAAGCCAAATCTGCAGCCATGCAACTTCCACCAGAAGTACGCCTGAAATTGGAAATTCGTGAACTGCCCATCGCGGTGGCCGTGTCCACATTCAAGCCCGAATTGTTATCAAAAACCACCGCGGAGCTTTATCAAATTGTGGAGGCGCGCCGCCAAGCGAAGGGCTCTCGCATTGTCAGCCCAAGTTTTGAAGGCTATGGCGGGGATCACACGGAAAATTTGTACGAGATGCGCAACAAACTTTCATGGGGCGATTTAGCGTCCATGGCCATCGCCATGGAAATTTTCGACTCGCCCATTCTTCGTCAGCAAATGTTTGATCTTGCCGATCGCGACATGGCCGATCGCGACACGGAATTTGGTGGAGTGATCCGCATCAAAAGCGATGGGAAACCGGCGATCGAGGAAATGAAACCGAGGGTGCAAGGAAATGATTTGCGCTATGAGTCCTCTCAAAAAATGTTTGACAATGCCTACACGGGATTGTTTCATTTTCATTTGCATTGTCAGAGTTACGACAACATGCAATATGCCGGGCCGCACTTGGGCGATTTCGCCTACGCCGAGAGCACGCGCGCCAATTGTTTGGTTTTTAGCTTTGTTTCCCGCAAGGAATTGAATGTCGATTTTTATCGCCATGGTCCAATGGTGGTTGATTTGGGTTGCATTGCGCGACCAAGGAATGATGGTTAATCATGCAATTCACCAAGATGCATGGGCTTGAAAATGATTACATCTACATTGACACATTCCAAGAGCAGGTTGCAAATCCCGCCGAATTGGCGCGTGTAGTCAGCGATCGGCACGGCGGCATTGGAAGCGATGGTTTGATTTTGGTTGGCGCAGCCGACGCGCACGCCGCGGCCGACTTACGCATGCGTATCTTCAATGCAGATGGCGGCGAGGCGCAAATGTGTGGCAATGGTATTCGCTGCGTAGCCAAGTTCGCCATTGAGCGCGGATTGGCCAGCCGGAATCCGCTGAGCATTCAAACCGGCAGGGGAACTCTGACCGTGTCATGGCGCGCCGACGCCAATGCCCTTGTGCGAGAAGCGTCAGTTGACATGGGATTGCCTATTTTAAAAATGTCACAAATACCCGCAAAAATTGAGGGATTTTCAGCGGACGACCATGTTGTTGGCGCACAGTTGCCAGCATCATGGTGTGCGTTCAACACAAATCCACATTGGAAACATGCATGTAGATATGACGAAAAGTTAACGCTTGTGAGCATGGGAAATCCACACGCCATTTTTTGGTGCGATGATGTTTCAAAAGTGCCGCTTGAAATTGTTGGTCCATTGATAGAGCATCACCACGCATTTCCAGAGCGCATCAATGTGCATTTTGCGCAGCGCGAGACACAGAGCCGCGTGAAAGTTCGAACATGGGAGCGTGGCAGTGGTATTACGCGCGCCTGTGGAACCGGAGCATGCGCGGTGGTTGTGGCTGGCGTGCTTGAAGAAAAGTTGTCTTCAAAATGCGAGGTCATGTTGATGGGCGGCGCGCTGCAGGTGGAGTGGGCTGGCCTTGGTCAATCGGTCATCATGACAGGACCGGCCGTTGAAGTTTGCCGCGGAACAATTTCCAACGAAATCATGGAGAAAGCCAAGTAAATGTCTTTGAAATCCATTGAAAGTGAAATTGTCCAATTCGTTTGCGCGCAGCAATCCGCCATGGAAATCCGCTTGGCTGACATGGTCGCCATTGCCACTGGACGTGATGATCAAAAAGGTTTGAATTCCATGCGCGCATTGTTGAGCGCCAGATTGAAATCCATGGGCGCCGATGTGCATGAACTTGCCGCGGCGCCGCGCCCGGCATGGATTACCCAGAATGACACAGGCCAAATCGGTTCCCCAACATTGGTCGCGCGGCGAGTGCAAGGGCGAAGTGGCCCCACGTTGTTGATCGCCGGCCACATGGACACCGTGCATGACCCCAGCGGTGAATTTCAAAAGCTTTCGCGGCTTGATGACAAGCGCGCCACAGGTCCTGGCGCCGCGGATATGAAGGGCGGACTTGAAGTGGCGCTGACCGCTTTAGAAGCGCTGGAAAAACATGAGCCCAACGTGCGCTGGATTTTTGTCATCAACGCCGATGAGGAGGCTGGAAGTTTTCGCTCCGCGGCGCACTTGGCGGACATTGCCAAGGAATGTGATGCGGGATTTATTTTGGAGCCGGCGCTTCCCAATGGCGGGCTGGTTGTGGAGCGTCCTGGCAGCGGGCAATTCCTGATTGATGTGGTGGGACGCGCCGCGCATTCGGGGCGCGATTTTGCAAATGGCATTAGCGCGGTTAACGCGCTTGCTCAATGCATTCTGAAAGTCACCAGTCTGAGCGATGTGCAACGGCAACGCATTGTGAATATTGGTCCGCTGCAGGGTGGTGATGCCACAAATATTGTGGCTGATCATGCGTGCGCATGGGGCAATATTCGTTTTGCCAACGACAGCGATGGCGCGCAATTAAGCGGCGCAATTGCGGCGATCGCGTCTGGCGACGCCCACAACTTGCCCCACATCTCCGTTGAAATGTCTTTGAATCGCCCACCCAAACCATGCACCGAGCAAGTTGCATTGCTGGCGGACATTGCGTTGACGGTGGGGCACGACATTGGGTTGCATCTTTCAACTGGAAAAACTGGCGGCGTGAGCGATGCAAATTTAATTCAGGCTGCGGGAGTTCCTTGCTTGGACGGCTTGGGAGCGCGTGGCGGCAATCTTCATCGAACGGATGAGTTTATTGAGCTTGAGAGTTTGTCAGAGCGTGCCACTCTGCTCGCATTGTTGTTGCTGCGAGTTTCCGCCGACACTGGCAAAAATATTTCACGTGCAAAATAATTGATTCAGGGCAATTTCTTGCCGCACTTCCAGACGAATGGATGCCACATATCACGCACAAGTCTGGATGGCGTGTATTGGACTATTCCCCAATATCTTTTTTCTCTTCGCGACTTGCTCCAACTCTTCCAATTAGCGTTGTGAGTGTTTGGCAGACGTCATCAATTTCGCGTTCGGAAATGTTCTCGTAAAAAGGGAGCGCGATTGTTCTGTGGCTCAGGCGCTCCGCCAATGGAAAATCACCAACTTGATGACCAGTTATTTTTCGAACATGGGGAAGAAGAGCGGCGCATGGCCACCAATCCGCGGCGCCAATATCAAGTCGATGCATGCCGTCGATGATTTGATCGCGGTCGTCTTTGGTGAAGCGATCCGACAGGCGGACCACAAAGTTGGACCAACTCATTGTGCATTCTGACGGCGGATTCAGCAGTAAAATGTCGGATTCGCCACCAAGCCGCTTGGTGTAACTCTGCGCCACTTCGGCGCGACGTGCGATGGTTTGATCAAGTCGTTGCAACTGACTCAGACCCAACGCGGCATTCATTTCTGGAAGGCGACCGTCGTAGCCGTCGTAGACGTGCTCCATTTTTGTTCCCAGATCCATGGATTGATGGGGGAAAGAAATTCGATCGACGCGTCCTTGGTGACGCATTGCGCGGCACGCCGCTGCTAGATGATCATCGTGCGTCACAATCATGCCACCTTCACCAGTGGTGATTGGACGGCTGGCGAAAAAACCAAAACAAGCGATGCGTCCGAAGCGCCCAACATTGTCCATGCCGTAGGTTGATCCAAGTCCCTCGGTTCCATTTTCAATCATGGGAATTTCTAGACGCGAGCACAATGCGATGAGATCGGGAAAGCCGGCGGGGTTTCCAAATGTTTCGGCAACCAACATGGCTTTGGTTTTAGGCGTGGCCTTGCTCTCAGCGGCGACTGGATCCATGTTCATAGTGCGTGAATTGACATCCACAAAAACTGGAGTGGCTCCAACATGCAAAACAGAATTCACGTTTGCGCTATAAGCGAAAGCGCTGAGAAGAACTTCATCACCAGGCCCAATGCCCAATGCGCGCAATGAAATTTCTATGGCCAGCGATCCAGAGTTCACGCCAATGGCGTGCGTGCGGCGTGTTTTGTGGGCCATTTGACGCTCAAACTCGAGCAGTTTGGGGCCCATGGTTCCGCAACCAGATCGCAAAGAATCAAGCACGGAATCAAAATCACTTTGTGTGAATGAAGGTTGGTAAAGAGGGATCAACTGATTTTCTCCAGAACATGATTTTGAAAGTGAGGGTGAAGGCGGAGCATGATATGTATGTGTTAGCGGGTGAGTTGCGTCGTTGCGTCTTTGTCTCGCTTGGCATACTTGAGATAGAGCCATGCCGCTTGAATTTGTGAAGACTCGTCCACTTTGCCACCACCCGAGGCGACCATGCCAAGTTCCGTAATTTCCTCCGCGGTGAGAGGGGTTGAATTCTTGGCCAAGGCCAATAGCGCCATGGAGTCGCCGCGACGTGGAAGTTTTCCGCGAACACTTCGTGCAAATGTGGCGGCATCGGCGTTGGATGAATCGGCCACGACGGACATGATGATTTCCAAAAGTTCGATATTTTTATCCGCGCTCTGCAAAGCGATTGCACGAAGTTGATCATGTGTTTCGGGCATGCGCAGAAGTTGCTGCACGGCAAGCAACGTGGCGATTTGCTCTTCGCTGCGTATGGAATTTCGCTTCGCGGCCGCATTGAGCACATTGAGAAGCAATGGCTTGGAAATATCCGGCGGCAAAGTGGGAGTGATGCTGAGCACGAATTCGCGCGTGGCGCGATTCCCATTTTCAAGCAACGTGGTTATGGCGCTTGCTTGGTCCGCCGATTGATTGCGCATCGCCACGCCAGCGTTGGCCATTGCTTCAACCAGTGGATCGCCATTTCGCAGCACATCAAAGTCGGCCGCTACAAACCCTGATTTGGTGGACAGCATCAACAATCCCATTTTGACAAGGTTGGATTGTGAACGATCTGCTTTTATTTTTTCAAGCACAACCCCACGGCCAATTGTGGGCGAAAGACTGACCGCATTTACGATGGCTGCTTGGCGATCGGCGCCATTGGAGTCCTTGGTGATTTGGAGAAGGGGTTCCACCGCGGCGGTGATGCGATATTGTCGCGCCGCATTGGCCATTTGAGCGAGCAATTCGACTTGTTGATCTGGTGAAAGTGTTTGGCATTTTCGTGTGAATCCAAGCCAGCCACCATTGTCGGAGCGCTCCAACAAAAGCATGGAGGCAAGGCCAGCAACCTCGGCGGCTTCATCAGTTGGAGCGTTCGCAAGCAGCGACTTATCCCAAGGTTGCTCCTGTCGATTCAGTTCCGCAACAAGTAAGGAGCGTTCATAATTGGTGAGATCCTGCTCTTGCAAAAAAAGATTCAGCGCCGCGGGCTTCAGCAAATCAAGTCCAAGCGCTTCGGTGATTAAAAGTCGTCGCAGCGCCGGATCTTTCAGTTGATTGACTCGCTGAGCATTCAAACTTTTGTCAGCGCTGACCAAGGCAATTCCCATGAATCCATCTATGCGTAGAGGCACGTCTTTACTCTTGATCAAGGATTCAAAGAGGGGATTCATTGCGGGATCGGCCAGCAAACGCAGCGACACCCAACGAAAATGTTGAATGCCCGTGGTGCTTGGCGTCATGGCTTTTTGAATTTGCGTGACGGCGGTGTCGTAGGGCGTTGCGCGGGCGTATTGGGCGCTTGCCAATGGAGCAAAAAACCAAAGAGTGGCAACAAGCAAAGTGGCCGCAGATTTCATTCGGCGAGTGTAGCCACAGCGCATTCTCTTTGGTGGATCACTTGAAATCACGGGCGCACAAGGCGTGTATGGCGGGCTTTAAGCGCGAACTTGGCGCGGCGCGTTTCGCTGGCTGTTGTGTTGGGGTTTCTGCTGACTGTTGCGCAGGGCTTGGCGCAAGCGCTCCAGAATTTCCACGATCATGCAAGTGCCCGCGGTTCCAGCATCAACCGTGGCCTTTTTTTGAATCAAGACTTCGATGCGCGTGGCGCCACTATGGATGGCCGAGTGTGAATTCCGTTTCATCGCGCGCGCAATTTCTGGAAAACTCATGGACGTGTGATGTCGCGCAAGCCACGCGATCAACGCGCGCGCCAACGTGATGTGCCGATGACGGCTTTCGCCCGCAAGTTGCGCCGCATCAATGCCCATGATCAAGCACACTTGTTCAATGATGTCCGACAGCCGTACTGGAATAGTTCCACGCGTTGCATTTTCGCGGCGAAAAAGCGTTTCAATAATTCCGCATGAAATCTCATCGCGGCTTTGCGTATGCAGTGTCGTCAGTGGATTGTCAGACTGCATCGAATTTTGCGCCAAACGCATCGCTTGCAAGCTGGCGAACGCGCCTTCGATTTCGCGCGCGCCATTGACGCAATGGCACGCCATGGCGTCCACGGCCTCGCTTGAAAGCACGATGGATTTGCGCAACGCCACGGATTTCACCAACGCTTGTCGCAGCGCAAGATCCGGAGCGTCAATGCGCACGACCATTCCGGCGAGCATGCGGCTGATGAGTGATTGACTGAGCCGTCGAACCAAGTGCGGGTGCTCATCGGAGGCGAGCACCACTTGTGAGCCAGAAAGTTGCACCGCATCCAGAGTGTGCAAGAACTCGGTCTGTGTCGCGGTTTTGCCCGCAAGAAAATGCACATCGTCAATTGCCAAGACATCCACGCGACGAACGCGCGCGCGAAATGCGTCAATGGTTCCGTGGCGCACCGACTGGATGTATTCATTGGTGAATTGCTCGGCCGTGACGTAGCGCACGCGTTGTTGCGTGCGCGACTCGCGCCGGCGCCGGCACAATGCTTGCAGCAAATGGGATTTGCCAACGCCGCAACTTCCGTGAATGACCAGGCAATTTCCAATCACGTTGCCTGAGGCAAAACTGCTGGCGGCATCGAACGCCATTTTGTTGGTTGGACCCACCACAAAGTCCTCAAGGCGGCGCCAGGCTTCCGTAGTCCGTGGACGAGCCGTAGGCGTGACGAAGACTGGGCGCTCGGAGGCTGGATCGGATGTTTCAGTGGAGCGAGGAGGCGCATCCATGCTCTGGGTTGGGCACAGTTGGACCACGCGCAAATCGAAATCGTCGCGGCCCAAGGCCTCTTGGGAAACGGCGCGCAAGTCTCCGCCGAAATTCTTGCGAATCCAATCCGCCGCGAAGGAACTTTCCGCGTCAACGGCTAGTTTTCCGCTTTCAACACGCACCGTGGATGCGGAATCAAACCACATGTCAGCGCGGCGGTTTCCCAACCGCTGGCTGAGCAAGTTTCGAATTCGGCTGGGTAATTCCAAGGTGCTTTCTGGGGACACGGACGATCGACTCCAACTGATTGAAAGAGTGTTGAAACAGGTTGACGGGAAATGAGAAATCCAAGCTGGCGCAGAAGGTGAATCAAGTGGAACCACAAGCAATAAGACAACCAACCGAATTGATTTCAGTTGATCCCCATGGCTTTTGGCGTCGTCCGTTCCTGGGTCACGACAAACTTGAAAGTTGGTCGCAAACATTTCCGCGTCCTGCGGAGTCAAGGCAGATTAGTGCGATTTATTCTTTACGCAAGGCAAATAGTGATACATTTTTTATTCCGGTCACAAAGCCTTGCATTGATGGGAGTTCGCTCTGAAATTAACTTGTGCACGCACATTTATGCACAACTGTCCACATCATGTGGAGAATTTCAAACTTGACAAAGCAAGCGCCACTCTGCGGCTGATCACGCGGAAACCTCTCGAGACATACAAGCGCAAAGCGGGGGAATTACGCTCATCCACCGCAAGCATAATGCTGCGTTCACTATGTTTTGCGGCAAGACACAACGCATGGTCAAGTAAATGCGCGCCAAATCCCTTTCCGCGCGCATGTTTTGCCAAGCCAAAGTACGTCACTTCAATGCAATCGGCGGCGGGAGTGCGATTCAAAATAGCAACGCCCGCATTCACTCCGTTGATTTGCATCACGGTCCAAAGTTGCGGATCAAAATTTCCGCCGCGTCGATGGCCATCTAAAATATCTTTTTCATGGCGCAATGCGGACAAGCCAGGGCAATCAAGCGAGTCTTCGTATGTAGAGCGCAACAACGCAAGCATTGCGTCATCATCTATAGAAGTGGAGGTCAGCACCACATCCGCTTTCGCAAGCGGAGGCTTAACGTGGCGAGAATTTGAGCGCTCCATAGAAACCAATGTGGCCAAGTCCATAAAGTCGGCGTCTTTGAGAACGGAAAGTTCCAAGTCGTCATCGGGTTCCGCCAAATATTGAATCAAGTCGATTTTTCCAACACTCAACGCATGGCGCGTCATGGCTTTCAAGAGCGCGACGGTTTCGGCGGCTTGCTCACGATTATGAATTGGCGACAGCGCCAAAGACGCGGTTTTCCCAGGATTGACGGACAAAAGACCGACTGCCGCCAATTGTCCTCGCTGATCAACCCGCTTCCATAAGTCCTGCAGGGATAAACCCTCGCGGTACGCCGCTTTCAGAAATCGACTGCTTTCGGCGCGCCGCTTTCCCAAAAGTTTTTCCAGCGCCATCAGTCGATCTTCCGGTCCGACAGGCTGCGAACGGTCGTCAGGTGACTGGCTTGAACTCACGGAATTAAGCCTAGCAACATTCCAAGGTTCCTTGCGTATTGGTTACCATGACCCGAATGCTTCTCCTTGTATTTCTTTCCATGGTTGCACTTGATGATGCAACCGCAACCGCTCAACAAACTCCGGCTCCGAAGCCGCCAGCCGCGCGCAGTCGCGCCGCGGATCAATGGGAACTTGATTATCAAGTTGGGCCACTGCGCCTGTATAAAGATGGCGAATCGGGCGAGGCATTTTGGTACGCCACCTACACCATTGTCAATCGAACTGGTCGCGATCGAAACATCGCGCCACAGTGGACCATTCTTGACGAGGAGGGTCGCCTCTTCAACGCGGGCGAGGGAGTTTCTCGGCGCGTTCAGCGAGCGGTGCAAGCGCTGTTGGCGAATCCACTGCATGAAGATCAATCGGCCGTCATTGGCGACATCATGACTGGCGAGGAAAATGCCAAGAGCGGTTTTGCAATTTGGAAAGCTGGACCTGAAGTGCGGCGTTTCTCGATTTTGGTCACCGGTCTTTCCAACATTAAAAAAGTGTCCGACGATCCTGCCACCAAGAAGCCGATTGTTTTGAAGAAGACGCGCAGGATTGACTATCAAATGGCCACCGACCGAGCCACGCTTATCGGCGAAGTGCCCATGGTGCCTTCCGGCGCGGAGCAGAATCCACGTTGGATTATGCGTTAAGTAAATTGCGGGTGTTTTGAAGGCACTTTGAGCCGTGCCGGGCATGATGGCTTGGGTGCATTTCATGGCTTGCATAAAATGGACAATGGGGCTTTGCGAAATCCAAGAATTTCGCTAAACTGCCCGACCCAGAATTTCTGGGAACGCATTTGAAGGAACCAAACTATGGCACACAAAAAAGGTCAAGGCTCAACTGAAAACGGTCGCGACTCGAACGCGCAACACTTGGGCATTAAACTTTACGGCGGTCAAGCTGCCCGAACTGGCTGCATCATTCTGCATCAGCGCGGAACCAAGTGGAAGCCAGGCAAGAATGCATTCCGAGCCAAGGACGACGCCATCATGGCGGGCGCCGATGGCAAGGTTGCTTTCCGCGGACGCTTTGTAGACATTCTTCCGTCAAACTAAATTTCACGCACTGCGGTTGTTCCAGCAAATGTGGTCGAACACATTTGGTTCACCGCAATTGACCCTTAGGGTCGGATAGATGAAACATGCTTGTTGATCGTGCGCAAATCATGGTGCGATCTGGCAAGGGCGGCAATGGCGCAAGTCATATGCGCCACGAGAAATCCAATCCCAAGGCGGGTCCCGACGGCGGTGACGGAGGCGACGGAGGTAGCGTGACAATCGTGACCGACGCGCACTTGGACACACTGCTTGCGTTTCGCTATCAACGACATTTTTTCGCGACCGATGGTGAGAAGGGGCTTTCTAAAAGTTGCCACGGCTCCAACGGTCAATCCGTCATTGTGCGAGTGCCTTGTGGAACCCTGGTGTTTGATGACACCACCGGCGAGTTGTTGTCCGACATGGTGTTGCCGGATCAAGAATTGGTCGTGGCCAAAGGTGGCAAGGGCGGACTTGGCAACGAGAATTTTAAAACCAGCACGCATCAATCGCCGACGGAGTTCACGCCTGGCGAACCCGCCATTGAGCGCATGTTGCGCTTTGAATTGAAACTAATCGCCGATGTTGGGTTGGTTGGTTTGCCCAACGCCGGCAAAAGCACAATGCTTTGCGCGTTAACGCGCGCTGAGGCCAAGATTGGCGCCTATCCATTCACCACGCTTTCGCCGCAGCTTGGCATTGCGGAATTGCCGGGCGATCGACGTCTTGTATTCGCGGATTTGCCGGGATTGATCGAGGGCGCTTCCGAAGGCGCTGGCTTGGGATATGAATTTCTGCGCCACATTGAGCGCACGCGCGTCATCTTGCATTTGGTGGACATGGTTCCCGATGATGGTTCTGATCCGATCGCAAATGTGGAGTTGATCCGCAATGAGCTCGCGGTGTTCAGCGCCGAACTTGGTTCAAAGCCCGAGTTGTTGGTGTTGAACAAAGTGGATTTAATTCCGGAAGCCGAGCGCGCAAAGAAAGTCATGAAAATGTGCAACGCATTGCGCGTGCCCGCGGCGCGTCGCGTGGTGGTCAGCGGCGCCACCGGCGAAGGCTTGCGCGACATGCTTGAGGCGTGTTGGAAATTGGCGGAGCATGATGTCGCCGCTCCGTGGCGCGCGATTTCTTAAATTGAAATGTAGTTTCTGGGGGGCCGTGACAATGAGCGTTGTCAATTAATCGCCGTGTTTTTGGCGCAATCGACCTGAAAGCCGAAGCAGCAGTTGCACGCGCTCAAATTCATTCAGCCACTCTTGCAGGGTTTCCGCGCCTTCATCAGCAGGAAGCGCAACTCCCGGCACGGGACAAGAGAAACCAAGTTGCTTGCGCGCGATGGAGCGATAGCGGCTCAATGTGCGATCGCCAAGCATGGAGACAAATTCAAAGTCTTCCGCCATCCATACCACCACGGGAACACGCGCGCCGCCACACACTTTGGTGTGCTCGGTCAAATCCGGGCGAGCGTCGCGATCGATCCAGCGCAAATCTATCTGTGGACATGCTTTGGCAATGGCGTGCAGCATTGGACCTTGCTGCGCGCAGTCGCCGCACCACACGCCGCTCACAACAAGCACAGGCATGTGGCGCACAAAAGATTTCAGAAGTGTTTCTTGCTCGCTGGTGAGCCGCACACTTTTTTCCACGCTGCGCCAAGCACCGGCGCGGCCAGGATCGCTTTCTAAATAGCGATCGTAGGGCAGTGACTGTTCAAATGCGCTTTGCAGAAGGGTTGCGTTCATGGCTTAAGAGTATGCAATCACGAAAAAATAATCGAGCGTGAAATGGCGGGGATCAATTTGAAAGGTGATGGAATTGAAGTGATTGTGCTC
>CAIUGT010000003.1 GCA_903898755.1 uncultured bacterium
GATCAACCCACATGCGTCCAACACCAACGCTAGCCAGTTGACGCAGCGCCGCGTAAATGGCGTAGGCGCCGCTGAACGCAACAAGCCACTCCAATGAAATCCAAGGTCGAAATGGATCAGTGGCAATGGTTAGAAAAGTCGCAATGCAAAATACTTTGAACGTGTTCGTCTTGGCGCACATGAGCAAGGCATGCGGATTGGCCCACTCGGGCAGATCGCCTTTGAGAATCTTCGCGATATTTTCTCGAAACGTTTCGGCGCTCGCGCCAGCATGTTGCGCATCATGGCCGCTTGTATGGGTGGTCGTTTCCACTTCGCGCGCCGCCCCAATCGCTGCGGCGGCGTGCAGTTCATGACCAGTGACATCATTGATAAAGTCCGGCCGTGGACGCGCGATCCATGCGCTGTCATTCACACCGGGCTCGTGCGCTAATAACGTATCTCGTTGATCACGAAACTCCATCACGGTGAGCCAGTTGCCAGCGATGCTGCGGCGCATTCTGCGAATGGACTCCTCATGGTGGCGGTATGCCTTCACCACGCACGCCTCGAATGCATCCTGCAATTCCCAAACGTGCATCCAATCATCAGTTCCAGATGGCGCAATGTGATCATCCAGATCAAGCACGCCGTTTTGAATTAAGGCGATGACTTGTGAGTAACTCAGCTTGTCTTGGCGCCGAGAATCTTGCAATTTCACCCGGTACAGAATTGTTGAATAATGACCCACTACCAAAAGTGTAATGAAATTATGTGTCCGCGCATGAGCAGCGCACATGTTGTGAAAGCTGTCGACGCGGAAATTCAATCGTTACAATTTTTAAATGAAGACACATCCTTCAACTCCGCCGCGCGCGCCCGCGCACTTTTTTTATGCAACGTGGTTTTGTCAACGCGCCGTTGCATTGGTATTCATGGTGTCGCTGTGTTTCGCGCAAGGCTGTGAATCCAAGTACCAGGACAATTGGGGCAAGGTGCACACCGGCATGACCAAGCAAGAAGTCGAAGCGTTACTTGGTCCGCCAAGCAGTAAGTATGACGCGAAGGAAGTGGATGGCGAGGTCATTGTGGCGGAGGACCGTTGGCAATACGGCGACAATCTCAGCACGCTGGCTACGGGCGCGCTTTTTCCATCGGAGGCGCATCCACATGCGTGGGCAATTTCATTTGGGCCGTCGGGTCGCGTTTCACAAATTCAAGCCGCTGATTTTGATAATTAATATTTCCATTGAAGCGACATTGTTGTGTCACAAAAAATTTCTTTGAGCGTTACTATGACACAATGAAGTCCGCGTTTGAACTTCTTCTTGAACGGCTCGAGCGATCCGGATTCACCAAAGAAGCGCAGCATTTAACTCAAAGTCACACCACAAGCAACGGCGGCAGCGCGATCGCTGAACAGCCGGATATGCCCGCTAAACTTGGCGCATTTGAAATTCTTGGCGAGCTTGGCGAAGGCGGATACGGGTTTGTTTATCTCGGCGCGCAACAGACGCCAGTGAAGCGAACCGCCGCTATCAAAATGCTGAAGAAGGGCATGGATAGCCAAGCTGTTCTCACACGATTTCGCGCCGAGCAACAAGCCATGGCGCTCATGGACCACCCGAATGTGGCCACGATTTTTGAAAGTGGTACCTCGCCCGACGGACGACCGTGGTTCGCCATGCCGTTGGTTGCGGGGCTGCCCATTCATGCGCATTGCGATTTGGAATGCGCAAGTATTCAAGCCCGGGTGAAATTGTTTATGGACGCGTGTCACGGCGTTATTCATGCGCATCAGCGCGGCATTTTGCACCGCGACTTGAAGCCCGCGAATATCTTGATCAGCTTTGAAGATCATCAAGCCATTCCAAAGGTGATTGACTTTGGAATTGCAAAAGCCGTCGAGGGCGCCGATCCGTTGAGCTCATTGACCACGCAAGCCGCAACGCCGTTGGGAACGCCGGCGTACATGTCGCCTGAGCAATTTCGTGGCGACTCCGACGCGCGCAGCGACATTTGGGCGCTTGGAATTATTTTGGGCGAACTTCTTTGCGGAGTGCGTCCAGTTCGCCGCGATCCTGTGCGCGAAATGGATGGCCGCATTAGCGAGCCGCAACCGGAGCGTCCGTCCCTGCGCTACGCACGCCTAATTCAAGAAGACCCCGAAGCTGCGATTGAAGTGGCGCAGCAACGCGGCATCACCATGAAAATGCTGCAAGCGCAATTGCGCGGCGACTTGGACGCGATTGTGTTGAAGTGTTTGGAAATTGATCGCGACCGCCGCTACCAAAGTGTTTCGGAATTGCTGGATGATCTTGCGCGCCACGTGAACGGTGAAGTGGTGGAGGCGCGGCCGCCAAGTTTGCTCTATCAAACGCAGCGATTTGTGCTGCGGCGGCGCTTGCAAGTGGCTGCGATCGTAAGCGTGTTGGCGGCCATGTCCGTGGCCACGGTCATTAGCATTCGTTCCGCCGCGCGCGCAACCGAAGAAAAAGACGCCGCAATGGCTGTGACCAATTTCTTGGTGGAAACAATCGGCGCCGCGGATCCGTTTGGCGCGAGTGGATCAGAAAATATTTCTTTGCGCGAAGTGCTCACTTCGGCGGCGCAAAAATTCAAGACCAATCCTCCTGAGCGCGCCGCGGAAGCCATCGCCATTTCAACCGCTCTTGGTGGAACACTCACGCAGGTGGGTCAAGCCGAGGCGGCGCTTCCGTTGCTTGATCGCGCCATGGAATTGTCGCGCGCAAACTTGGGCGAACAAAGCCACGAGTATGTAGTTGCAACGGAAAAAAAAGCGTTGGCGCTGCAAGCGCTCGGTCAGTTTGACGAGTCGTTGAAGTTGTACGAGGTCGTGCTTCAAGAATCGCGCCCGCGTTGGCAGCCAGGTGATCCGGCCGCGGTGACCACGCTTATGAATTATGGATTGGTGAACAAAGACAAGGGCAACATGCCAGAGGCGGAGCGCTTTATTCGCGAAGCCAATGATCGTGCGCAATTGTTGCAGGGCAAGGATCGAGTGCAAACCGCGACCGCGCTTGGAAACTTGGCAATTGTTCTGCAAACGGCTGGCCGTTACAAAGATGCGCTGCCATTGTTGGAGGCAGCTCTGAAAATGGACCGCGAGTTGCTTGGCGACAACAACGCCACGGTGGCGGGGGATTATCAAAACCTAGCCGTTCTTCAAATGGAATCTAATCAGTTAGAGCAATCAGAAATCAATGCGCGCCTTGCCATTGACACCATGCGAAATTTCGCGGGTGAAAATCATCCAACGACCGCGTTGCTTATGAACAATCTTGCGCAAACGTTGCAAGAACGCGGCAAGACAGCGGAGGCTGAAAAATTATTTCGCGAGGCGCTGGCTAGTTACTTGGCGAAATTTTCACCCGACCACCCGGATGTTGCGCGCGTGCAAAACAATCTGGCGTTCTGCTTGCGCAACCAAGGCAACTTGCCGGAGGCTGAAAAATTATTTCGCGAGTCGCTCAAGACCAATCAAAGTCGCCTGGGCGCCGACCATGCGGATGTGATTATTTCCTTGAACAATCTCGCCAAGGTGTTGCAAGATCAGGGTCAATTTGACGCGGCGCTGGAATTCTCAAATCAATCCGTGGAGAAGGCTCGGCGCGTGTTTGAAAAAACCGATCCCAAGCTGTGGGTCTTTATCTCGCGTCGTGGCTCCATTCTTGCTTCACTGAAAAAATGGAGCGCAGCGGACGCCGATTTGCAAGAAGGGTTGAATGGTTTGAAAGGCATCGATGCGCCGCCCGCCAGAATTCGCATGACATTGAGCGATTTGGTGAAATTGCACAATGACTGGACCGCCGCCGAACCAAGTCTGGTACAAGAAAAAATAGACGCCAAGAAGTGGCAAGATGCGCTGGATCAATTCAACGCGGCGCACCCCAAGTAGATTTTATTTCAGGCGCTTGGCAAGCCACTCACGCGCCGCGCGAAGGTCGCGGTTGAGTGTGGGCACGGTCATGTTGAGCTCTTTGGCGGCTTGTTCAATGGAAAAATCTTGCAAGCACACCGCAGTGATCACTTCTGCTTGCCGCGGACGCACCGCGCGCAGCGCCTCAATAGCGCTCATGATGGCCAATTCCTGCACTTCAGATTTTACTTCCTCTGCTTTCAGAAGATCACGAGGATTGCCACTGCGTTTCAGCGCGCGGCCCTTTCGTGCGCGGTCGGAAAGCACGCGCTGCATTGAAATGTTGGCCAAGCCTTGAAGGTGATCCTCGTCTTGAATATTGACGCGCTGGGCCAAAAGCTGCAGCGTGGATTCAGCCACCAAAGATGTTGGCGACATTTCACGATTTATTTTGGAGGACTTCAGAAGCTGTTCGCTGCGCAGAATGCGTCCAGCCATTTCGCGCAATGCTTGGTACTGCTTGGTTAACAGGCTCCTGAGCGCAGGCGCAGAGGAGTCACCATTGCTCGCCTTGACGGAATGGCCGTTTGATGTGCTGCCGACTTTGGAGGCGGATGAACCGCGTCCCGAATCTATTGATTTATTATTTTTAGGCGAACTTTTCTTCACAAATAAATTTCAGAATAGAGTGGTGTCGGGGGGGTATCTGTATAAGGAACAGAAGCCATCCCCCGTGAATAAGTGAACGAGTATTTCAAGGAGTTTTATATCAAAGAATATTCTATTTTTTTTTTTTTTCTAAAATCAAAAATTGTGGATTAGCCACCAAAATCAATTTTGACTGATAAAACAGAGGATAAAAGAACGAAAGCCGACCCAGTTGAATGGATCGGCTTTCGATTTAAGACTTAAATATTGAAAATGGAACGACTTACAATCAAACCGCTGCGGCCATCTTTTCCGCCTTTTTACGGGCGTCATCGA
The DNA here is from genome assembly GCA_903898755.1 of uncultured bacterium. Classification (GTDB taxonomy): domain Bacteria; phylum Planctomycetota; class Phycisphaerae; order Phycisphaerales; family SM1A02; genus SYAC01. The sequence continues at coordinate 4,844 of CAIUGT010000003.1, forward strand.
GAGTCCCAACATACATAAAGGCGCTCTCAGGCAAATCATCGCCTTCGCCGTTGGCAATGCGCTCGAAACTATCAATGGTTTCCTCAAGTTTGCATGTCACGCCTGGGTAACCGGTGAAGATTTCCGCCACGTAGAACGGCTGGCTCAAGAAACGCTCCATCTTGCGGGCGCGCGCCACGGTCAACTTGTCATCTTCTGAAAGTTCGTCAACGCCCAAGATGGCGATGATGTCTTGCAGATCCTTATAGCGCTGCAAAATACCTTGCACGCGGCGCGCCACTTTGTAGTGACGCTCGCCCAGAACTTGCGGATCAAGAATGCGGCTGGTGCTGGAAATAGGATCGACGGCGGGATAAATACCCTTCTCGGAAATCTTTCGCTCAAGCACAATGAACGCGTCCAAATGGCTGAACGTGGTCGCAGGCGCGGGATCGGTTAAATCGTCGGCGGGCACGTAAATAGCCTGCACGCTGGTGATGGCGCCTTGCTTGGTGCTGGTGATGCGCTCTTGCATCTGACCCATTTCCGTGGCGAGTGTTGGTTGGTAACCCACGGCGCTTGGCATGCGGCCCAAGAGCGCGCTGACTTCCGAACCTGCTTGCGTGAAGCGGAACACGTTGTCAATGAACAGCAATGTTTCTTTACCGCTCTTGTCGCGGAATGCTTCCGCCATGGTGAGCGCGCTCAGACCAACGCGAAGACGCGCTCCAGGTGGCTCATTCATTTGACCGAACACCATGGCCACCTTGTCAATGACGTGGCACTTCTTGCCGGTGGAATCAATGTATTCCGCTTCCTGCATTTCAAGCCACAAATCGTTGCCTTCGCGGGTGCGCTCGCCCACGCCGGCGAACACGCTGTAACCACCAAAGTTTCGCGCAACGCGTGCGATCATTTCTTGAATGACCACGGTCTTGCCTACGCCCGCGCCGCCGAACAAACCAATTTTTCCACCGCGCACGAATGGGCACAGAAGATCAATCACCTTGATGCCGGTTGGAAGCATTTCTGTTTTTGGATTCAAGTCAACAAATGATGGCGGCTCGCGGTGAATCGGCATCAATTCGTCGTACTTTACTTCGCCGCGGCCATCGACAGGTTGGCCGAGCAAGTTAAAGATGCGACCAAGAACGCCTTCGCCAGTTGGAACTTTCACGCTGGCGCCGGTGTCGGTGCAACTATCGCCACGACGCACGCCGTCAGTGCTGGCCAACGCAACGCATCGAACAATGCCGCCGCCCATGTGCTTGGCGACTTCGCCCACAAGCAGCGACTTCTCGCCGCGCAGTTGGAAGTCAACGTGCACCGCGTTGTAAATTTCTGGAATTTGGTCTTCAGGAAATTGTGCGTCGAAGGTGCTGCCGATGACTTGAATGATTTTGCCGGTGGAGGCCATGTGGAATCCGTTGTTTGAAGTGCGGCGCCACGGGAAACATTTCCAGTGGCGGGGCTAGGAAGATAGCCGTTGCGCGGCGAAATCGCCACCATTTATTTCACATTGGGCAAATTTGAAAGCGTGGGAATGAACTTCGAATTGCCAATGAAAAGCGGCGAAGGCCAGGGCGCGGAACGCTGGCCGGCAAGCCAATCCGCATGCCAAATACATTAAGCCTGAATGTTCAGAAGGCGACCGCGGGCAAGTCCGGTTGCCACTTCAATTCGGTCCGCGGCGCGTGTGTACAACTGCAGGCGATCGGGGCCGGCGTTGAGCAGGGGCGCTGAAAATGGGTCTGGAGCAACGGGAACTCTGGCCGCGGCCATGCCATTCAGGGATGGTGTCGCGTGTGAAATGGAGGTGCGACCCGCCAAAGTCATCATGGATCCGTTGATTTCCATCAAAGCCATTCTAACGGTGGAACTTGGTGTTTAGGAAGGTTTTTGCGAAGGTTTGGCAGATTCAACTGGCGTTTTTGGAGCCTCAGGGGGGTTTGTGTCCTCTGAGGTCGCCCAGCCAAAGGTTCGCGCCTTCTCATCGACCGGAACAAATTTGCGCATTTCCACCTTGGGGTTGACATCAAAAACTTGCGGCGTCATTTCCACGCCAAATGGCTTGCCAACAATTTCAAAGCCAATTGGAAGTTCCTCGCTCCACCAAAGATTGCTTTGAAGAATGATGGATTCGGGCGGAATGGTCGCGGCCACGGAACTAATTTTTTCGATGCGACCAGGAACCCACGTCACCAAATTGTTTTGAAAGGTGATGTGGTTTGGAACGCCGCATGTTCCGTCGGCCTTCCAAACAAACTTGGTGCTCTCAATGATGGAGTTGTTGGCAATGGTGGAATTATCAATGGAGCCCAACGAAATAAAGCACGGGCAATCAAGCGCGGCGTTGTGTGATATTTGAATTCTTTGCGCGGGGCGTTGCGCATTTTGTTCCGTTGGATTTGGATTGGTGGTGTCGCACACGCCAAGCTCAAACGCCACTTGCACTTTTGGACCAAAGCTCAGGTACATACAAGAAATATCTTCGCAGCCAGAACGAATGGCCACGCCGCGGTACTGCGGTAGATTTTTCGCCGTGTCCAATGTGGCTTGCGAAACGCCAACTTTCTTGCAGTTGTCAAGCACGATTGCGGAGTTGTTCCAGCCCTTGATAAAAATGTGCGAGACATCCACTTTTTGCATGCTGCGCAAATAAATTCCAGATTGGTTGTCGGCAACGCCATCTTGTTTGATGCGCAAGTTGGTGAGAATGAGGTTGGAATCCCAAGGGGTTTCCTGCACAACTGGCGAGGCGGCAAGGGAGCCATCCACATAAATAGTTGGCCCCGATGAATTGCCTAGAAGCAAATCGCGCACGATGACATTTTGCGGGCGAAGAAGTGAAATACTGAACAGGTCGCCCTTCACATACGGCAATGGCTTTTCTTTTTCTGGCTGATAGCCACGGATGACAATTGGGTTGTCGCGCGCGCCACGAAGATCCGCAAGCGCGAATGGAATGTGCACACCAGGAAGTAGGCGCACTTCATCGCCTGGCTGCAGAAACGGCGCGAGTGAATTGAATGCCACGCCAGGCTCAATGTTGAAAATGCGACCGCCAAGAACATTCATGCCTGACACGGGAATGGGAGGAGTCGTGAGCGTGGGTGTTGTTGGCGAAGATGTTTGCGCAGTGGCAGGTGAAGGTGTTGGCGAATTCTGTAGCGCCCAAGCGCTGCATGAAATGAAAACGGCAATGGCCGCCGTGCGCAGCAAAGAAAGTTTTTGAATAGGAGCGTGATTCACAACAACAGCCTACGCAATGAATCGATCCATTGGATCGGGCAACGTGATGCGTAAGAATGTGGTTCCCATGCTCAGTTTCGCGACGCAGCCTTCAGAAACAGCAGGAAACAGCAGGGTTTCCCATGCGGATGCTGACACCGGTGTTTTGCCATCCACCGAAATGCTGCCGCTAAGAACCAGCCAACATACGGGGCGCTGATGCGTGATCACTTCAAGCGTGGTGGCGGTCATGGCTTCTATGCGCTCAATTTTATAGTGATCGGTGCGCGACAAAAGCGTGGTGCGGAAAGAACGTGTTTGCACCGCTGGCGCCGTTGCCGCGTTTCGAATAGCAAGGTGGTCAAGGCGTTGCGTCTTGCCAAATTGAATGCACGCCATGGCTTGATCAAGATGCAGCAGGCGCGACGGGTCGTTGCGATTCCAATCAAACACGCGGAATGTGGTGTCGCTTGGTGTTTGAATTTCCGCGACGGTGATTCCTTCGCCCAACGCGTGGCATAGACCGCTTGGAAGATCAATGCAATCGCCTGGTTGCACGCGCACTTCGACAAGCAAATCAAGAATGCTGGCGCCGCTGCGCAAGCGAGTTTCAAATTCTTGTTTGGTGACATGTTCTTTCACGCCACGCCAAATAGTGGCGCCAGGTTTTGCGGCCAGCACAAACCACGATTCAGTTTTTAAATGAGCCGAGGCATTGGCTGCGGCGTAGGCTTCATCTGGGTGCACTTGAACTGATAAATGCTCCGCTGCATCAAGGAATTTGACCAAAAGTGGAAAGCGTCCCTGCGCGGTTAAGCGGGCTCGGCCCATCCAGCCTGGGGTGTCAAGGTCAACAAGTTCATGCAATGTTTTTCCTGCGCCGTCTCCCGCAGCGACCAATGAGCAGCCGTTGGCGATTGATTCCGGCAGATCAGCCACTTCCCAACTTTCACCAATGGCAAGTTCTCCAGTTTCGGGCGCCGCGAATTTTTTCCAGTGGGAAAAAGTTGTTCCCCCCCAAGCGCGACCTTTTGCAATAGGTTTCAAACGGACTGGACTTGTCGCATTGGTCGGGATCATTGCATGCTCAGAGTTTCATTCCTGTGATCGTGCTTTCAAAAACTAATTTTGAATTCACAACGCCTTGCACTCTGCAAACAAATCGGCGTCGATTGCGCTCAACAAGTTTGGAGATCGTGTAAAAATGATCGCCCGGAACAACTTGTCCGCGAAAAGAAGTTTCATCGCAGCGGGTGAAGCCAAGAAATCCCACATCTGGAATGGCAAGTGTTTGCAAGACGCTGCACAATTGCGCGGCGGCTTCAATCATGAGCACCCCAGGCATCAATGGTCGGCCTGGAATGTGGTAGGGCACCCAAAATTCATCCTGTCGAATGTGCTTCACGGCTACGCCGCAGGTAAGTTGTTCGTCGCGCCAAATCAGATGGTCCATTTGTCGCATGGGACCAGTTTGGGGCAGCAATTTGTCCACTGCGGCTTGGTTCAAAGCAACGGCATTCAAATCAATTGAATTCAGATCTATAAGTAGTTCGTTTGCCATTGGCTTTTTTGACCTCAAATGAGAGGCTTGTGCCAAAGATAACTAAATTGGAACTTTTGGGGCGAGATCCACAGATAGCCAAAATAGGCGTTACTATGGTGCAAAGGCACTTTCGCCTCTTGTCACCCCTAACCTCAGGAGATTAGAAGTCATGGAAAGTTACGAATTGCTTAAAAAGAAGGTTGAAGAAGCAGCAGACGACATTGCCAAGGCCAGTGGGGGCAATAAAGCAGCGAGCACTCGTGTTCGCAAAGCCATGCAGGACATTAAGGCTCAGGCTCAGGAAATTCGAATTAAAGTGCTCGAGATTTCTCGGCAGCCACCAGCTGCGGGTTAATTGAGACGGTTTGAACGATTTGCCGCACTTGGTTTCATTCCACAGCCGCAGATACTTTGTTATCTAACATAAACACATGAAAGAGAGGTTATGCCTCTCTTTTCATGTTTTTACTGATTGAATTCCAAATTGCTCGCAAAAGGCAATCAAGAAGATTTGTGAGCGAATTAAATCTGAATGCGTTTGGCTAAATCAAGGCAAACTTTGAAGTTTGGGTGCGTGGCGTCTTGAAGAAGTTCATACATGGCGCTGAGCGTTCCAGTGGCCATGGCGTTAGCGTGTTCCATTCGTCGAAATGCTGGCGCAATTTGACTGGCATCCGTAGCGGAGATGGCGTCAGTCACCAGAAATGGTTGGCGACCGTGCGCTGCAAGATCTAGTACGGTTTGAAGAACGCAAACTTGGGCTTCAATTCCGCAAATGAGGATTTGTGAACGATTCAGGGTGCGTAGTTGCGCGGCGACATCGCTTGTGTAGGCGCTGAAACGTGTCTTTGTGTAGACGGGTGTATTTTTTGACAGGTGCTGTGTGATTTCTGGAGTCGTTGCGCCCAGGCTTTGCGGGCTTTGCTCAGTCACAATCACTGGAATTTCTAGCGTGTTTGCCATTTGCACCAGAATGGCGCTGTTGGCGACCACGCAATCCCACTTGGCAATGTGCTTTGCGAATTTGGTTTGAATATCAATGACCAGAAGTGCGCAGTCGGCGGTTCGAAGTCGGGCAATGGGCATGTGAATTCCTTGGGTGTTTGGATCAAGAACGGCTGTTCACACTTTCAACGCAGGTTCTTGCGCAAGTGTGGCGGAAAATCTTTTTCGAATGGGCGCGGCGACCACAGAGATCCATCGATCGGTCTGTTCGCCGCTACGACCGGTGAGTCGTTTGGCGTCAAGGGCGCTTTCAATATTGACTTTGGCAAAGAGCGGGTCAGCGGATAGTCGCGCTGCAAGATCGTTGGGCTGTCCAAGTTTCACGCGCTCGGCGGCGGCAAGCGCGTGGCTGCGGATTGCGTTGTGCGCCTTTTCGCGGTCCACGCCAGCGCGCACCGCGGCAATTAAAATATCTTCGGTCGCCACAAATGGAAGTTCGTTCTGCAATCGATTGGTGATCACACTTTCATTCACCACAAGTCCGCCAAGCACATTGGTCATCACATCAAGCGCGCCATCAAGAGCAAGAAACGCCTCGGGCAGCGAAAGTCGCCGCGCGCTGGAGTCATCAAGTGTGCGCTCAAGCCACTGCTCGCTGGCGGTGGCCATGGCCACAGGCGCAAGGCCGATCACAAAACGTGCCAAGCCTGTTGCGCGCTCACATCGCATTGGATTTCTTTTGTATGGCATGGCGCTGGAACCAATTTGATCTTTTTCAAACGGCTCCTCCACCTCGCGCAAGTTGGCCAGCAGGCGAATGTCGTTGCAACATTTATGAATAGCGCACGCGCCAACTGCCAACGCGTTGAGCACGGTGGCTTCGAACACGCGCGGCGAAGTTTGTCCGCAGACATTCCAAACTGCGTCGGGGTTCCATTTCAAAAAGCCGCAGAATTTGGCTTCAAGTTGCTCCACTTTGGCGGTATCGCCCAGCAGCGCCAAGAAGGAAAATTGCGTGCCAGTGGCGCCGCGTAATCCTTTCAACTTGACCCCCGCAAGCCGTAGTTCAATGTCTTCAAGAGCGATGACGAAATCTTGGCCCCACAACGTCGCGCGCTTTCCGAGCGTGAGCGGTTGCGCGGGTTGAAAGTGCGTGAAGCCCAGGCAAGCAAGGTCGCGCTGCTTCGCGGCGAACGTGGCGATGCGATCGATGACGCGCGCAAACTTGTTGGCGATCAGTTGAAGCGCGTCGCGCAAAATGAGCGCGTCGGCGTTGCAGACCACATCTTGACTGGTCATTCCCAAATGAATAAAGCCTTGCGCGGCGGGCGCAGATTCGCCAAACGCGTGCACATGCGCCATGACATCATGGCGAAGTCGCTTCTCATGTTTGGCCACCGCGGCGAAATCAGTCGTGTTGATATTTGCGCGCATGGCATCAATCGCGGCTTGCGGAATGTTCACGCCAAGTTCTTGTTGCGCTAGCGCCACAGCCAGCCACACCCCGCGCCACAATTGCGCGCGCCGAGAATCAGACCAGAGTTGCTGCATTTCAGTAGAGGCGAATCGTGTGGAGAGCGCGCTCTGCCACACATCATTTGAATCCGATTGTGTGGTAGTGGAAGTCACAAAGGGATCGTATCGGACGGCTTTGGCTTTTGACCGACGCGTGATTCCGTGCCTGAAATAAGGCGTTTTATGTTGGCGCGGTGCGTGATGAACACCAACGCAGCAATAAGCGCGCAGGCTACGACCGCGGGAAATGGCGTGCCTGTGTTTGTTTCAAGCGGCGCGGAACTTTGTGTGGGTGTGCCCCATGGAAGAATAAAGATGGCGCTGATGGGCAGGGTGGACGCGGCGATCAAGCTTGAAAGGCTGACAATGCGTGAAAGTTTCATGCACGCGATCCACACGGCCAGCGCGATGAGCATTGGAAATGTGAGCACCGGCCACATTGCCACCAACGCGCCGAAGCCCGTGGCAACTCCTTTGCCGCCTTTGAACTTGAGCCACGGCGAAAAAATATGTCCGGCGATTGCGGCGATCCCGATGACAATCCACACAATCAACGCGGTGGGTGAAATGGTGTTGACTTCTCGGCCAAGCACTCCGTTGATTTGTCCGATGATCAACACGGGCAACGCTCCCTTGAGCGCGTCGAGAGCGAAGCATGTGAAGCCCCATTTGCGACCCAGCGCGCGTCCAACATTGGTTGCGCCCACATTGCCGCTGCCAACCGTGCGCAGGTCCACGCCTTTTGATTTGGCAATCAACACTCCAAACGGAATGCTGCCGCATAAGAAAGCGGCGATGACTTCAACGATGACTTGCAAATTAATTTGTGTATTCATTTGCATGGCGAAGAATTCCATTGCCAAAAGAGTAGTCATTTATGCGGTGATTGTGTGCGCTTTCGTGCGATGCGTGACAGAGAAAAGCGCCTCTTGCTGCGTTGGCTGAACGCACTGCGAGACTTAACGAAGTTTGGCATTGAGCAATTGCGTCGCGGCGTGCATGACATCGCCAACGGAAATGCGATCCATGCGCGCGATTTTTGCGACGTGATTCGCGATCACTTCCTTGGGAAGAAATGGATCAGCAATCAACAGCCATTCGCGTGGCGCATGAGTGGCGATTGTGTTTTGCGGCTCATGCAGTGTTGTGAAGCGATGATCAGTTGGACCGAATAGCGAAACACATGGCGTGTTGAAACCGGCCGCGATGTGGCGCGGACCCGTGTCGTTGGTGATCAGCAAATCGGCTTGCGCAATGGCGCCTTTGAGTCCATCCAGCGTGACGCCTCGTTCAATAAGCGAAATGGCGGCGCCTTGGCTCGCTGAAACGATTGCATCAACAACATCGCGTTCACTTTCGGAACCTGTGACCGCGACGCCGGCGCCACATTTTTTACGAAGCGCAATGGCGAGCGCGGCGAAATTTTCCGCGGACCAACGCTTGTCCAGTCTGTTCGCGCCTGGATTTAAAATCACGCGCGGCATCGGCAAACCATCAAGCAAGCGAAAGCCCGTGGCCAGTTCTTCCGTGGTGCAGTGCAATTGCACCGTGCGATCAGTGATGGTGGTTCCAAGAGCCAACTCCGTGAGATCACAATAATTATCCACGCTGCTCAACGGCGTTGTCGTGAACGGCGGCGTTGCGGGATGTGTCAGAAACCAGCCGCGATTTTGGCGATTCCAACCAATCCGAGTTCGCGCGCCGCTGGCATACGCAATCAACGCGCTGCGCATGCTGTTTGGAAATAGCAGCATGGCGTCGGCATTGATGGCACGAATGGGTTTGAGATTGCTGAAGGGGCCAAGCCATCCGCGCATGCGATGTTCAACACATTCGTCAAAGACTGGCAAGCCTGAAAGAATGGTGCGCAAGCCAGCGCGCCCAAGCAGCGTGATGTGCGTGTTGGGCAAATTCTTGCGCAACGCGCGCAGCGCCGGAGTGGCCATAACCGTGTCACCAATCCATGAAGGAAGAATCACGCATAGTCGTTGGCAATTGTGCAGGGGAGATTTCATTTTTAGAAAGAACCCCATGGACTTTCAGGTGCGCGATGGGAGCGCCACCATCGGTCTGTGTCTCGTCGAAGTTCCGTGGCGAATCCCAGGGCAATCACTTCGCCTCCTTCGACTGTGGCGGTCACAGTGTTGGTGTGGAAGTCGATTTGAAGCAGTTGTATTCCAGTTCGTTGCGCAAGCGCGTGCGCCATGGACTTGATGGTTTCCTTGAACACGTCGTCAGACAAAATATCAGATCGACGCGCGTGCAGCGAAACGGAGCCAATCGCTGCCGCATCAATGACTGGCGCGGTGATGCGCCGTGCGGCGTGAAGCAAATCCTTCTCCACAAAGTCGCCAACGCTAGCGGCGGCCATTTCGCGGTCGCTTGAAATTAAAATGGTGCGGCATTGCGCCGCCGCGCCCGCAATCACGTCGCGTTCTTGATCGCCAATCATCCAGCTTTTTTCTAGATCAATGGCGTGGGCTAATGCTGCCGCAAACAACATTCCAGGCGCGGGTTTTCGCCATTCATGTTCGCGGCGATAGTTTTCCACCGTTCCTTGCGGATGAAACGGGCAGTAATAATATTCGGTGATGACTGTGGGAGTTCCCACTTCCGCGCGCAGCATGTGCTCAAGACGCGCGTGCGTTTGAAGAACCGCGTCCTCGTTGTATTTGCCGCGCGCCACGCCGCCTTGATTGGTGACTACGAACAACATGAAGTTGTGTTTGAGTAAAAGTTGCAGCGCCTGCGAAACGCCAGGAAGAATTTGGATTTGATCTGGATCACCCAAATCGCCAGCGTTGTCAATGAGCGTTCCGTCGCGGTCAAGAAAGACCGCCGGCCGCAAAGCGGATTGGCGATCTGCGGGGCTCACACTACGACCGCCGGTTTTGATTTGGAGAAGTGCAAATGTGGAACGCTGTCGC
>CAIUGT010000004.1 GCA_903898755.1 uncultured bacterium
CGTGGCCTCGAATGGTCGCGGATCAATTCGGTAAATCACTTGATCTTTTTTGGTGACGGCTCCATCGGCCACGCCCTGCTTCAACAAAAATCCTTCAACGCGCGCGTCAATCTTGATCATGCGCGGCGAGACGGCAAGGCCAGGAAACATCTCGTCCAAAGGAACGGTCTGGGTCACCACAACAGCCGTGGTCACGGGCACGCCATTTGGCCGCATGGGTGGCGCTGGTGGACCGCCGCAGGAAAGAAGCGCGGCTGATGTTGCGGCGATGAAGATGGTGGCGATGACTGATCGCTTGAATTGAAGAGAGTTCATGGTGTTTGTTTGTGGACGAAAAGCTTGAATATTTAGTTTACAGTTGTATGGTGCCCGCCGCCACCACGACGACCGAAATCATCGCGCCAGGCGCCGAGCGAATTTTACATGTTGGTTCATGGTGGCAAGTGTTTATTGCGGAACTTGCGCCAACACCGGGACGCATGGGTTCCACACTGCGCGCCACCATTGCCATGCTTGTTGGAATTGTGTTGATGGCGTTGGTTGGAAATTCCGCGTTCATTATGTGTCCGGTCACGTCCATGACCGAAAGCACGCCAGGCACATTGCATTCGCCGGGACTTTTACTACGGCGCATTCTCACCAGCGTGGCGTGCGGCGCGTACTCCATTATGTTGGTAGCGGCGTTCGCGCAATCTCCCATGTTGTTGTTCTTGGGAATTCTTGTCGGCATTTGGTTGCTTCTGTATTTAATAAAACTGTTGCCGGTGGGATCATCCGGTTTGCGCGTGGCTATTTGGACATTGGCTCCGCTTCTGTACGCGCCGCTGGCGGACCCGGCGCACTTTGAAATAGTTGGAATATTTTCCGTGCTTGGTGTTTCAAGCGGCGTGATTATTTCGTACTTGGCCGCGCTGTTTGTTTTCCCTGGCGCGGAGTCGGTGCGCATGCGTTATGCAATTGATGGATTGCTTGCGGAGCAGTCGGCCAACATGCGCATCATTGCAGAGGCCACGCGCGCGGGTCCTGGCGATGAACAAGCGCTTGCAAAACTTGCGGACACTATTTCTCCGTCGGTGCTTGCGCACATCTCGGTGTTGTCGGATTCCATTGCGACATACGCCACCACGGATTCCGCGTTTCCAGAATTGGTGCCGCTGACGCGCGTGGCGTCGCTGTCGGATTCAGCCACGGTGCATTTGAACGCGTTGGCGCGCGAAGGTTTTCAAAGCGATCGCGCGCGCGCGGCGGCAAGCGATTTAGCCTTGGAAATGGCTGACTTTTTTGATGGCGTGCGCGCCATGTCCTACAAGCGTCACTGGGCGCGTTGGGGCGATCGCGCGCCGGAAGTGGCGGCGCTTATCGCGCGCGCGGAAGCCATGATTGCTTTTGGCGACAACTTAATCGAGCAACTTGGTGATAGCGCGGATGACTTTACGTTGTCCATCGCTGGCTACGCGCGCCGCGGCGGCGGAATGTTTCGCGGCGTGTTGACGCAGGCTCCATTGCCAGCGAAATTTGGTTCCAGCGCGCTGGCGCTTCCACTTGGATTTCCGCCCAACAGTCCGCTTGGAAAAGCGCCAACCATTGAAGCGGCTTTGTCGCACTTCAACAAAGACGCCGCGCTTGGCTCAAGCGCCGCGGTGCTTGGACTTGCGCTTGCGCTTGTGCTGAGCGCGCTGTTTTTACCAGGCGGCGTTGGACCATCGGCAATTGGCGCGGTGTTTGTGCTGCAATCAACAGTGGGCGGATCTGGTCGACGCGGCGTGTTGCGATTTTTTGGAACACTGATTGGCGGCGTCATGGCGGCTATTGCAATTATTATTTTTGCCGCGGGCGTGCAAGACCTTGGCTCATACGTATTGGTCATGGGCGTCATGGCGTTCATGTCGGCGTGGGTTTTAGTTGGAAGTCCGCGCACAAATTACATGGGCTTAATGATGGCGGCCGCGTGGATTATTGTCATTGCCAGTGATCCGGGACCGAGTGATTCAGTGGGACCAATGTTTGACCGCGTGACAAGCGTGGTGGTGGCCGGACTCAGCGTCACGTTCACAATTTGGATGTTCTCCACCAAACTGGCGCGCGTGGCCACCATGCAATCCATAGCCAATGGCTGGCGCCAAATTGCGCAACTACTTTTGCGCGCGCAAATGTTGCCGTTTACCGACGCGGACCTGACGGACTTTCGCATGCGCAATCATTTGGCCACGGCCAATCTTGCCAGCACATGCGATTTGCGCGAGCAATACACATTTGAAGCGCGGATTGTGATTGGAAACTTTGCGCCCGTGCTTGAAATGTTGGCGCAGCAGCAACGCGTGTTGTTGCTGGCGCGCTCATTGGCCACGGGTCGATTTCATGATTCGCCTTTGAATGATTCGGTGTCTGAACTGTTGAACAAGCCGCTTCGGGTTTTGGTTGAGCGAATTGAAACACTGGGCGATTTTTTTATAAAACCGCCAGTGACTGGTGTAGAAACTGGTCGAGGTGATTTAAGTAATGCGGACGTTGTGAATAATAGAAGCATTGCGGCTGTCGAAAATAATGTTGGTGTCGCAAGTAATGTGGTTAACGAAAATAGTGTGGACGGGACGAGCATTCAAACTGTTTGGAAATCGTGCGGCGTGCCAAGCGCGGCGCAGGTGCGTGTGAGCGCGATTGCGCAAGGGTGCAACGCCACGGATGTAGCACGCTTGATCTATCGGCGCGATGCTTTGGCATTGCTAGAAAATTCCGTGCGCCACGCGCAAGACACTTCGCGCCACGGATTTGTTTGGAGCGACAATTCCTTGCACAGCGCGCTTGAACTTGCCGATGGCCAGCGGACTTATGGGGAAATTTTTAATACACTGAAGCCGTTGCCACAATGAATAACTCCCCCACCAACGCCGCGCGAAACGTGTCGACCCTGCTTCTTATTTTATTTTTATGCGCGGGTTGCAATCCAAACATAGACGTGGAC
>CAIUGT010000005.1 GCA_903898755.1 uncultured bacterium
CCCGCGCTCCAGCGCACCAAGTTGGGCGCCAGGGTTGCGGCCGTGGCGCGAATGTTGGTTCCAAATTGTTCGGCCGCGCTGGTGGCGAACACCGCCCAATATCCGCTGCCAATACCCAGCACAAAGCAAGACACATAAAACATATTTTGACTATGACCACCAACCAAGAAGTACAACACCATGCCCGCGATTGTGAGAAGGTGGAAAAACAAAATTGCCTTGCGCCGGCTGCCCATCCACTGGCTCAATAGTCCACTGGAAAGATCACCCGCGGCAAGTCCGATGTAACACCACATGATGCTGCGACCTGGATCGGGCTTTGCATTCAGTGGTAAACCCAAACTCGCGCCAATGACGTCGCCATATTTCACAAGCGTGCCCACCACAAACCAAATTGGAATGGCCGTCAATACCACGCACGCAAAGCGCAGCGCGCGCCGAGGTGGCCAGAATAAAACGCGCAAAGAGCCTTTTTTTGTGCTGGATTTCAGGTGATTCCACATGCCGCTTTCAGCCACTCCAAGACGCAGAAAGAGCAGCGACAAACCAAGCACGCCGCCCACAACCAATGACATGCGCCACGAAACCCACTGCGTGACAAAATATGCCGCCACCGCGCCCATGATTCCAAGTGTGGCAATAAGAGTGGTTGCGTAGCCGCGCCATTTTGGCGCCGTGAGTTCGCTGACTAGCGTCATGCCCGCGCCAAGTTCACCGGCCAGACCAACGCCTGCGACGAAGCGCAGAACTTCAAATTGATGAATGGCGCTGCCAAGACCAACAATGTGCAAGAACGCAAGCGGACCATTTGGATCAACATCCGTGATAGCCGCGTTGAGCAAGTTGGCGACGGAGTACACCAAGATGGATCCAAACAAAACTGTGAGTCGACCAAGGCGGTCACCAAGCACACCCCACAACACTCCGCCCACAAGCAGCCCGCTCATTTGCAAAATGTTGTCAATCCACACGCCCCAATCTTTCAACAGCACATCATGTTGATCCGCGGGCAGTGCCGCAAGTTGTTTAGAAAGCACCTCGCGCAAACTGGTTTTACGAATCAGCGCGAAGAGCAACAGATCAAAGATGTCCACGAAATAGCCAAGCGCGGCCACCACCACAGCAAGAATGACAACCGAGCGTGGCTGCCTGATTTCGCTGTGATTATGGCTTTCCATTTGCGGGCGGAGCGACCGGTGGTGTCGCTGAAGGAACTACTGGAGAAACTGCAGGAGTTGTGGGTGGCGCAACTTTTGAAGGCGCCGCTGGAGTAACTGCTGGAGTCGTGGCCGCAGGAGTTGTCGAAGGCGCGACTGAAGTTGTAGTTGGAGAAACTGCCCCAGTTTTGGCTGGCGCAACTGCTGGAGTTGTGGTTGGCGCAAGATCAACATTCATTGTTGCAACAAGTTCCTGTATCAATGATCCAACTTGTGTTGAGGCGGACGCATCATTCACCATGCTGGTGCGCTGCTGCCCCCACACGGAGACTTGCCTAGACAACGCCTCGCCAGGGACTTTCATAACGCGCGTCACCAACAACATCACCGCCAATGCGCGTCGAGGTTGGTCCTCGCTTAAAGAAATGAGCACCATCATTTCAACGGGACTTTGATCGGAACATGTCATGCCAACGCTTGACAATGCTTGCGTGAGATTATTTTTTGCAGTCGCATCATCCAAGCCAGGGACGGAAGTGCGCAATGAAACGGTGGCGGAGCAACGAACCGTTTTCAGCGCGCCAATTGCCTTGGACAAATCAGATGTTGGCAACGCAGTTGGATTTGCGTCCAAAGCCTTTAATTTGTCGTATTCCGCGCGCCCCGTTGTCGCCAAGGCGCGGGCCTCGTCTCGCTCGGCGCGCACGCTTGAAGCATCATTGCGCGCAACAACCAATTGCCGCGAAGCCTCATCCGCTTGGCGAGTGGCGTCGGACATTTTTTTCTGCATCTCCTCCACTTGTTTTTTTGAATCACGCGCGGAAGTCTCAGCCGCGTCAACTTTGGTTGCCACCTCCGTCAAGTTGGCAACGGCGATCGCGCGATCGCGCTCCTTGTCGGCAAGCGTGGCCCAATTCACAATCCAAGTCAAAAGCACGCCCGCACCAAACCCAAGAGTCAGCATCACAACAATCACGCCAACGGAAAGAGTTTTTCTGGCCGCCTGTGTTTGCGGCTTTAGCGACGGGGCTCCATCCCTCCACGGACTTTGATCGGTCATAGAAATTTTCTCGCGTTGGTAGGTAGTCTTATCATTGGCGATATTCTGCGGGTGAATGCAAAGTCTAACCAACTTGCCCTTCCGCTGAGCACCTCCAAAGTCGGCATCCATGTCAAACAACACACCACACAATCATGCGCAAGAGGACGAGTTTGATCTGTCCATTGACGCGACCATTGACCTGGGTCTTGACGGCGAAACACTGAATGATTCGACAGGGAGCACCGCTTCACCATTGGTTCTTCGCAGCGGAGAGGAACCCAAGCGCGATCGAATTGTTGTGTTGGGTCGAACGCGCGCGGGCAAGACTATTTATTTATCGCGGCTCTATGAGCAATGTTGGCATGGCAATGGACCGCTTCATATGGAAACAAGTTCCGGCAAAACGCATCTGGCGCTGCTGAACGCGGTGGCGGAAATGAGCGAGAAGCGTCGCTGGCCCGCCGCGACTGAAGAGTCTACTTATTTAGATTTCCAAATCACGTGGCAAGGCCACTCGTTCACCATGGTCAGCCTGGATTATCCCGGCGAAGTTTTTCGCAAGGCCTTTGTGCAACAAATCGAGGACGCCAACACCGCGGAATTAATCGACCACGTGCAACGCGCGGCGGGAATTGTTTTGTTGATCGATCCCAAAGTGCTTGCCAGCGGAACCATTGGCGACGCCGCCGATGATGATTACGGAATGGTGCAGGCGTTGCGATTTATTCGTGGGCTGCCTGGCGGCGAGACGGTGCCGATTGGTTTGCTTCTCACTAAAATTGATGTCAACGCGGATCTCATTCGCCACCACGGCGGATTGCGTGGTTTTGCCGTGAAATACTGCAATAATCTGCTGCGCATTGTGCCCACGCTCACGCTGTTTGGAACATGCGCGGTGCGCTCGCGTCGCGACGCGCTGGGAAAAGATATTCCCGACCTCACCAAACCCGCGCGCGGGCTGGAAAATCCAATCGTGTTTTGTCTGCGCCACATCATCGCCAATAAAAACAAGGCGCGCCAAGCGACAACGCAACGCGCGCAACAAGAATTTATCCAACGCGAAATCAAAGAGGATGAAAAAGCGCAAACACAGGACACCCGCTTTTGGCTTTGGGCCAACATGGTCTTGTTCGCAGGACTTGCGGCGATTGGCGTATTGACCTGGCTTGTTGTGAGACAATTTTTGTGATCCGCGTTTCAACCCATCTCTTTGGATCGACGGATGGGTACCACACGCTGGCGAAAAGCGCGGATGTCAGCGAGGCGGAGGATCAGGCATTGTCCATCTTTGGATTTGGTTCGCCCAAGTCGCAAGAGGAAATAGATCAACTCGCTCAACATCCTTCAGTGGCAGGACGATTGCTGCCTGGTGGACGCTTCGCCATCACGCGATTGTTTCCTGGCGAGCCCGATGTCGCGGGGCGCGACACGGTGGAGCGGCGCAGCATTCTTTTCTCGGCGCATGATTGGAAGACGGTGGTGCGCTGCGATCTTGAATCACTTCTGCAGGACAGCCATGCGTTTGAGCGCGATGCGTTTACAAACGCGACCGAACATTCCGTGCACGTGAATGACAGCGAGGACTTGCTGCCTAACTCTGGCGAGTTGGAGCGACGCTTGTACGACATTCTGTTGTCCACGCCGCGCCACAATGCGTGCGCGCTTGTGGCGGATGACCCTGCGAATCGCCGAGGATTGTTGCAATTATTGAAACTACTTCCAGGCAATGAGGCCAGCCAACTTTCATGGGGACTTGGCTTATTCGCGGCCACGCCTGGAGTCCGTATCGCTACGGCTTCCACGTCTGTTGCGGCGGCGCCGAATGTGCGTTGGCCATCGCTCAGTGGAAATCTTGCGCACCCAGAAAAAGTGGCGTTGCTAGGTTTGCAAGATGATGCGCTTGCCACTGCAAGACGCGTTCAATTGAAGGACATTCAAAAACCTCGCGGCGAAGCGCTGGTTGAATTCGTTTTACAACATTTTCGATGGATCGTTTTGACTTGCGCCATCCTTGCACTCGCCTTGGCATTTACTCTTTATGCATCACGCGCGACCAGGCCAATGACGCCAACGCAACCACCAGCAAGCGCGCCCCAACAAAATATTCCTTCTGTGCAACCCAACGACGCGACGCCGCAAGCTTCGCTTTCAGAAGCAACTGCAAAAACAGATTCGACTGCAACTGGAAAAATCGATGCGACCTCCGTGACGTCTTCGGACACAATTGCTGCGATACCTCCTACCGCTATGCATGCCACCGAAAGTACGGCTGTCAATTCAGGGGCAACGACGACAACTCCTCCATCTGTTCATCCCGCACAAACTGCATCTGCAACTCTTGGTTCAGCAAGTGAACATTCAAAAGCTGAAGAACCTGTCAATGCGCTGGCTACAGAATTGGAATTATGGAAAAAAGCCAAAAGT
The DNA here is from genome assembly GCA_903898755.1 of uncultured bacterium. Taxonomy (GTDB): domain Bacteria; phylum Planctomycetota; class Phycisphaerae; order Phycisphaerales; family SM1A02; genus SYAC01. The sequence goes on from CAIUGT010000005.1 coordinate 4,624, forward strand.
AAGCGTATCTCCGCACAAATTAATCCAAGCGATGGGGGTCATACTGAAGCGTGGCTTGCCACTTACGTAGATGAAGCGAAAGCACTTGTGGATCTGCAAGACGAAATAAAAAATCAACTGGAGAAGTTGGATTGCAAGGAGACAAATTTTATAAATTTAAACTCCTCTGAACTCTCTGCCAAAACAGATCAAGCAGAGAAAGTCTGCTCAGCCTGTATTTTGGTACTTGCGCAATGCGAAATCATGGCCGCGCATCTGGAAATCAACAAACAACTGGCTTCGAATTTGAAAAAATATACCTCTGCGAAAGATACAAATACGCTCAAACATCTCGATGCTGTGCTAGGAAAACTCGTGATGCCCGATTCCATGTGGAAATGGATTTCGCCAAAGAACCCCGCAAGTAAAGAAACTCCAATCGCAAAAATCCAGCAATGGCTCGACCCAAATCTTCGAGCGTTGTTCAAAAAGACTTTTCCAAATTCAACAGCCGAACTTCCATATTCGCCATAGTCGCCAACCGCCACCACCATGACCACCATCGGCCTTATCACACTGCATCGGCAAGCCACTCAAGCCGCGCGCCAAGGTGACCCCAGGACGTTCGCGGACATTCGCGCGTCCATTGAAACACTTGACCGACTTGGTGAAATTTCCCGCGAAGAGCTTGATCTTTTGCACATCATGGCCGCCGCTCGCATGGGTGACACCCAGAAAGCCCTTGATACTTTGCGCCGATTTGGCGCGCTGACAATCGCCGAGCAACAATATCTTTTCAACGGACTCAATGCATGTCCAGAAATGGAGCACGCACGCTTTCGTGAATTTGTCTTACAGCTTCGCGTCAATGCGCTCGTGCCCAAAACACGCACAAGTTTTTTGCGCTCGCGCACCCTGAGCATTTTTCTTGGAGCGCTCACCATACTTCTAGCTGGCTTGGTGGTGGTGTTGATTGAGTTTGTGCTTCCCAAGTCGGCGGCCATCAACACTAGAAATATTTTGACAAGCGTGAGTGAGGCAGACTCGAACTTGTTCATGCGTTCCTTGCCAAGGTCGTGGCAAAGCGCTCTTGAAGAAGCGGCCCTGCGAGTTGCCAACTCCCCCGCCGATCCCACCGCGGACTCCACCGCGCTGCAAAAATCATTTCGTAATTTGCAAGCCGCGCTGCTCGCCGCGCACACATCGCCGCAAGCAAAAAATATCTGCAAGACCTTGGTGGGAGCAACGGATGACACCGACATTCTGAAGCGCTTGGCCGCGGGCGTCGCCGACATTTCCAAAAGTGATTGGATGAACGCGTGGACTTGGAAGGAACGTCTTCCTTGGAAAAGCAATCTGTCCGCTGACGCCATTCTTGTTTGGCGCACGGTCTTAGCGCACGCGCCAATTGCGCAATGGTCGGACCGACTTTTTGACGCGAATCTGCGCATTTTACCGCTGGAAAGCAACGATTATTTTGTCAGCGAAACTTCCGTGCAACCGCCCAAGACGTTGCTGCAAGCGCAATGTCACGACGCCTCATGGCAACTGACGTGCGTGCAAGTGGACGGGGTTTGGATTCCTGTGGATTGGTCGCAAGATTGGACAAAAGTTGAACTCTGGATCACCGGCAAAAATGCGCCGGCGTATCCGCTGAGCCAACTTGAAACAACAATTGCCGTTCAAGTCAATGGCGTGGCCTCTTGGTTGACACGATCGGCCAACACCGCATCAGCAACATTGCCCACGGAGAAAGAAGCCTCATGGTGGATCGCACGATGAAAGTTCAAGAATCATTTCGATTTGGTGCAATGCTTTTCATGTGCGCGTTGTGTTGTAATTGCGCAAACCCAAAAAATCCACCACTTGAAGTGAAACCAACACTCGAACAAGAAGTTGAAGCAAGCCAAGCACTGCCGGTCACAGAAACTTCCACGGCTATATCCACTAAACCTAGACCAGCCGTCAGTAAAAATTCAAACGGCAAATCAGGAAGTGGCGGCGGATCTGGTAGCGGAAGCGGAAGTGGATCTGGAAGTGGATCGGGAAGTGGCGGCGGATCTGGAAGTGGCGGCGGATCCGGAAGTGGCGGCGGATCTGGTAACGGCGGCGGATCCGGAAGTGGCGGCGGATCTGGAAGTGGCGGCGGATCCGGAAGCGGCGGCGGATCCGGAATCGGCGGCGGATCTGGTGGCGGCGGCGGATCCGGAAGCGGCGGCGGATCTGGTAGCGGCGGCGGATCCGGAAGCGGCGGCGGATCTGGTAGCGGCGGCGGATCCGGAAGCGGCGGCGGATCCGGTAGCGGCAGCGGATCTGGAAGCGGCAGTGGATCCGGTAGCGGCGGCGGATCTGGCGGTGCAGGCGGCGGAGGCAAAGGTGGATCTGGCTCTGGAGGCGGCGCGGCGTCTGGCGGATCGCAATCTCAACTTATAAAAATTGCTGATGCGGTCAACGGCGGATCAAGCGCAACAAATCAACCGTTCACACCAAAGCGTGTCGCACAATCTTCCGCGGGAACTGGATCAGCAAGTGGCGGATCACTCACAGGTACCGGTGGTGGACCTGCAACTCCAACAAATGCATCGGCATCATCAACATCTAAAAACACATCAGCCACTGCTGCGCAGAAAGAAATTTCAACAAGCGCTGGCACCGTGCGCAGAAACGGAAATGGCGCAAATGACTCGGGAATTCCAAGCGAAACCGATAGTGCCAGCGGCGCCGCAACGGCCGGATCCAAGTCCGCAGGTGGCGCGTCGGCAAGCGCCACTGGAACAACGTCTACTCGAACAACTCCAGAGACCGACGCGGGAAATCGCGGCGCCAAAAAAGATGACGCCACAAACGCCGGCGCAACGGTTCAAGATCTCGAGCGCGTGAAAGAAGGATCGCTCCCTTCGCAACCAACTCCACGCGCTGAATCAACCGCGACAGAAAATACCATTCCACTTCCTGATGTTCCCGCCACTGAAAATGAAAGCGGCGACGCCACGCCCGAGTCCTCACAAGCGGCCGCGCAATCCAAGTACGCGCCGTTGCTTGGCTATTGGCGCCAAGTTGATCCCACACAACATGACCCTGATTTTGCGCCTGGTGGATTTGATCAATCCATTCTCGCTATTCGTCCCACTCAACGATCAATGCAGATCTATCGAAGTTGGGGCAAGCCCACGCAACTTGTCATCGCGGCGGAGTTGCGGGCCACTTTTGATTTGAACAATGGAGTTGTGATGACGGAGAATCCATCAACGCCTTGTCGCTTTTCACCCACCGCGCTCGAGTTGCCCGCGCAAGCAAATCAAGCCAAAAAACGCGTGATTCCCCCTACCCATGCGTTGCCGTACAACGCGACATGGAGCGTTGAAAAAGATGGCATGTTGCATATGGACGGCAAGTTGTACCAACGTATGGACCGATCAGAATTTGAATCCGCAACTCAGACAAAACCTGAGAACGCGCCAAGCACCAATGTGAAGGCTTCCACTTCCACGGCAGCCACTCAACAAACGGACATGCCCACAGGCGGCGTGGATTTTTTCGGCACGCGCGTGCGCGGAAAATATGTTTGCTTTGTGTGCGACATCAGTGGTTCCATGGAGGGCGACAAACTCATCGCACTGCGCGCGGAACTGACCCGCACCATTCAAGCCATGCCCGCGGGCACCCACTTTGAAGTGATTTTCTTCAGCAACGACGCGTACGTGCTTGAAGCAGATTGGATTCTTGCGGGCACGGCCAAGGCCCGCGAGTTCTTGAAAAAAATTCAAGAAGTTGGCGCTGCCGGTGGAACGGATCCCACCAACGCGCTGAACTACGCGTTCACAAAATTAAATCCCATTCCACATGAATTGTTCCTGCTCACCGACGGTCACTTCGGCGCTGATCCATCTACTATTTTGCAACAGTACAACGGCGGCGCTGATCAGACACGCATTCACACCATTGGTCTTGGCCAAGACGTGGACTCCACGCAGCTTGAAGAAATCGCCAAGAAATATGGCGGGCAATACCGCGGCATCGCAGGGCAAGCCGCGCCGCCGCAAATGCCTCCAATGCCAGGTATTCCCGCGAAAAGACCTTAATTCCCAAAGTTGACCTGGAAGAATCGTTGCCTCTCACCGCACATTTTTTAGCGCAAGTCATTTCCTGATCACCTCGACATTGCACTGGCGAAAATCACAATGTGTTGAACGCGCAATTTACTGAGCCGTCGCAACACCGTCACGAATCTCGTCGCGATAAATTCCATCGCTCATTTCAATTGGTGAGACTTCGTAGGCGAACCCTTTTTCAGCGATCAAACTTCGCACAGGACCAAACGCGCGGTGTGAATCAGGCGCCACCTTCAAACTCACTACATGATTTTTTGTGGAGAGATGGGCAAGCAATGCGCGCAATGGTTCCTCCCAATCACGCGCGCCTTCTTGGCCAACTTCAAGTCCACCCTTGGCAAGCAAAGGAACATGGCGCTCAATCCATTGTCCACCTCCACGAAAGCATTCATGAATAATGCTTTCTGGGTGCGCTGACATGTCCACTGCATTTGGATTCCATTCACTCCAGCGAGTGCACGGATCATCAATGGAACCTATCCATGGATTGATCCAGTACACACGGTCCTTCCACAGAATCACTTGCACTGGAAGCAACCCCTCTACTTCGCGTTTGCGTGGCGTGCGAACTTGCTTATCCACAGTCGCCGCCTCGGCCTTGAGATCACGTTCAAGTTGTTTTATTTCGGCGCGTAGGCTGGGCAATTCAACTTTCAACGCCTCGGTGCGCTCACCGCCACTCTTGAGAATTGAAGCTAATTCTTGGGTTTTCTTAGTGGTTTGAGTGTTCGAGTCGCGCAAAGATTTCAACTTTCCAGAGGCGATCTGCGACTCACTTTCATCCGGCGACTTTTTTTCCGCGTCAGCAACCATCACGCGCAACCGTTGTAAGGCCGCGCGTTCTTGACTAAGCGGATCAGTAGCGGTCGCGCCAGCGGTCGAGGCTTTTGTGATCAATTCCTTACTGCGCGCGCCAGCAAGAATGGCGACAATAATTCCAATAAATATAAAAAGACCGAACATGTTGCACACCGTGTCCAACAACAAATCCAAACTTCCAAATTCATCACCCGACTGACTGCGACGGCTCATGGCTTTGTGTCCTTTGCAGCCGGACGAAATCGGTCGCTTGTATACGATTCCTCATCGATTAAATCCAAACCTCGTGGAAGTACACCCAGTTGGGTGTCATCGGCGAATCTTTGTGAAATTTCACGCCACATGGCCACGCCGCTTGGCTTCACCACAAACAGAAGCGTGCGCTTTGTCGGATCGGGCAAGTTTTGAATCCATTGCTTCAACAATGCCGCCGCGGTCGCTGGATCGTTCAACGGAATCGCAAGCGGTGAATCTTGCTCAGCATTTGTTCCCGCCACCAATTGCGCGCCGGAGACCTCTATGATCACCGGCTTGCGATCATCCTCCGCAAGCAAATACGTCACTCTTCGGCGCAATTGCGTTGAAGCCAGACGCTCCTCCAACTCATCGCGTTGACGAATCAACTCCGCTGCCTCGATGGCGCTGGGGTCCGCGCTGGACAGCGCCACCATTTCACGCACCTGCATTTCAACCTTGTTCTTCTCTTCGGTTGAACGCTGTCGTTTGTCCAATTCGCTTCGCAACTCTTGGCGCAGCGTTCCGCGCACCATGGCTTGATTCGGAGACTTTTTTATGGCCGCTGCATTCAAGCGATCCTTCAACCCCGCCGCTTCACTCGCCAACTCAGCCCTACTCTTGGGCAAATCGGCCTTGGCTTGTGACTCAGTCGCCTCCACAACGGCAGCATCGGCGCCAATCTGCAAAATTAAAACCATCGTAATGACAATCGTCACACCAATAGTGCACATCATCACATCTTGAAATGAGAAGAACGACATTGGACTCTCATCACCACGACGTGAGCGACCCATGATCAGTTCTCATTTCCTGTCACGCGAACGCGTGAAGTCACATGGCGCGAACATTGATCGCGGCAATCATCAAGAAACCGATCATCGGCGCGACGCAAAAAAGTAAGGAATAAATGAATGCCAAGGGCCGCAACCAAGCCTTCACCGGTGGTGACAAACGCCGTGTCCAATCCCCCAATCACTTGCGTGAGTTGCGAGGTGATGGTCTTCAAGTCGGATCCCTGCGCGCCAAGAACCCCGCCAAATCGGCCAATTGCCTCGGTTAAACCAAGCACGGTTCCTATGAAACCCAGCACGGGAATAGCCCAAATAAACCCCTTCACAGAAACATATCCACCATCGATTTGCAGCTCCTCATTGTCAGCGCGACTCTGCAACATTTCATCAATATCCCCCACACGACCAACATTGCGCACCGCTCTCAGCACACTGGTCACGCGGTTGAGATACATGAACCCCTCCACGCCCTGCACTTTTGATTCAATTGCCTCCACCACCTGCATGGCATTGCTTCTCGCAATGAACCACTCGGGATCATCGGGCGCGAAATGAATTTGAAACGCCTTACGCTGCGCCACAATCTTCAAACTTTTAATAATCAAGATGCTCAGGCTCCAACAACTGAAGAACATAATTAAAATTGGAATACGGTCAAACGCTGTCAAGTAACGCCAGACCACTTGCCCAACTTCAGAGCTGCGAATGATGAACGCAGGCACATACACAATGATCAACAACGCGATGGCACCCAGCAGGCTGCTGCTGAGAGCGGGCGTGGTGAACGCACCACTTGGAAGCGATAGACGCGCCTCGATATCAACCGAGGCATAACGCAACAATGGAACGTTGCGCGATGACATGTCCATCGAAGTGTTTGGTGAACTGGCCTGGCTCGAATTGTTTTTCATTTGGTGGCTCCTTGAATGAAAATAAGTTGTGGTGATTGCGGAATTGGATTGGGCGTGTCTTGAATAAACAAAACTTCGTTCTGTTCGATTCGGATTGGGAAAAACCGCCATTTCCCATCAGTCGACTTGCCCACAATCAGCGCGTCTTTTCCGTTGGCAATGCCTCGAGACGCGTAGGCGCCATTGTTCGGAGCCATCATGACTCCAACTAAGCCGGCGGGCTTCATGCCTTCATCCAAAATTTGATCGCGCCTCTTGGCGGCCTTGATGAGCTCGGAAATCTTTGGCATGGATGACAACGATTGCAACGCCAGATTACGAACATCCTCCGAGCGCGCCGCTTGATCACTGGCAGACACGACAAAGGGATCGGTGGCGGCAACTGATCGCTGCGTTTCAAGCGAACGAACCCACTTGGCGGCAGCCGCGTCCACTGGATCGCTTTCTTGCGCAAACAAATCAAGCCATACGTTCCACAAGTCTCGTTGCAAATGCCAAGACAGAATTGGATTGCTTGGTTGCAAAGCGGCTTCTTTGGCAAGCAAGTCAAACCAGATATCACGGGCGCCTTTCCAAGAAGCCTTTGGTAAATCTATCGCTACTTGCACCAACACCTGCGATGGTGGCCACACTGTGTTGCCCCCCAATTGCTTCCCTTTCAGAGGCGCGCGATCTTTTAATTTTTCCGCTGGCACAATTAAATCATTTTTTGATTGCACCGCTTGAGCCCACATATTTCCAAGTTGCGCCGTGCGCTTGCGATATATTTTTCTGCCCTCATCCAGCGATTGCTCACCCAAATTCACCCAGCCAGATTGATTCAACCACGCCGCGGCCGCAGAGCCAATTCCCTCGGCATTTGCGCTTGAATTCAGGGTTCGCTTGCACAGGGTCTGCATCAATTCCGCGGCCTCTTGATGTGGACTGTATGGATAGTCCAACAGATATTTTGAAAGCAATGGCTCCAGCGAGCGCGCCGTGCCCGCGTCTCCAAAATCAACGTCATTCAATCCGCCAACCGCTCCCACCCGTCCCGCCAAAATTGCTTTCATCATTTGCGTGCGCCACGCTTCAACACCAACTCCACCTTCGGCAACTTTCAATCCGTGTTCATAGGCCGCCAACTTTTTTTCACGGTTCAAAAGATCAGCGGCCACAGGCAACAGCCTCACGTACAGATCTCTGTACGCAGCCTCACTGGCCGGAATTTTTTCAACCGAGCGCAAGAGTTCATTTGCGTCGGTGTACAACTTCGCATTTTGCTCCGCTTGTTCGCGCAACCGCATTGCGTTCAAGGCCATGGCCTGCAACGACTGGGCAATGGCCTGCGCATCGCGGTTATTTGCAACAGCGCTTGCGGCTATTTTCGCGCCATCAACAATCGATTGATATTGCGCCGCACGCTGTGTCCACGCCGCAGGATTCACTTGCTCTGTAGAACTCAGCGGCGTCAACGCATTCAGCGCAACTTCTAGGCGCATGAATTCCGCGCGCGCTTGATCTTGTGACACCGTTCGGCTGGCATCCGCTTGACTGGTCAATTGATCCGCGGCAGCCATTAATTGCGCTTGCATTGACTTGGGGGCGCGCGCCGACATTTGTTTCAACTCCGCCGCCACTTTGTCAAATTCCACTGGATATGCCGGTGTTTTGGACAAAACCGCCGCGCGGTCAATGGCTTCTTGCGCCAACTTTATTTCAGCTTGCTCACTGGCCAAGGCGGCCGCAACTTTGGCGCTGACCGCGGCCACTTGCGGGGCGCTTGATAATTCCGCGTGCGACTCTTTCCAACTTGCCAACGCCTTCATCGCCGTGTCAGGTGAGCCTGCGAGCAACATGGAATCCACTTCGCGCGCGATTGTGTTCACTTGCTCAAGCGACTCTTGCCAGCGCACCATCCACCACGCGGCGGACACAAGCGCAACCGTGGCCATGGCCACCGCGATACTTCGGCGCGCAAATTTTCTTCGCGCGGCGGCTTGATGCGCGTCTTTGATCGCGGCAATTCTCATGAGAAGTTGCGGCGGCAAAGTGGCTTCAACATTTCGCGCCGCCGCCACGCACATTGAAACCTCCTCGAACGATTTCGCTTGATCCAGCGCCAACTCCAAACGTCCAATCGCGTCGCGCTGGCTGCTTGCGCGCTGATCCTGCGCGCGTTGCGCGTCCAGCAATTGCAAACTTGCAGCCGCCGATTGCCGCAAATCTTCATCTGGCTGAAACTCTGCAATTGCCGCTTGCCAAAGCAGACTTGCCTGGCGCAACGCGACAAGATCCATTCCCGTCGCGGCGTTGTGCATGTCGTGACATGCGTCGCGCGCGGCTTTTTCAGCGAGGCGCGCCTTCGCCGCCAACGCAAATGTCTTGAACCGCGCGAATTGTTCTTGATACTCGCCAGCCGCGCCGCCACACACGTCGACCAACTGTGAAACAGCGATCGCCAAGGCGTCATCTTTTTCACGCAATGCCTCGTCAACAAGTGGAACCAACTCCGCCAACGCCTCGCGTTGAAGGCGCGTCATGGAGCGCAACCATTGCGGATTTCTTGGGTCAAGATCCACCAACTCGCGCACCACTTGCAAACGCTGGGCCAACGGCGCGCGCTGCAGTGACAACAATCGGTGCCTGGATTCCACCTGCTCCAGCGAATGAAAGCGCGACCACGCATCGGAATATGACTCAAGCAAACTTTGATCAATGCTTGGCGGCACGGCGACTTTGCACACGCGGCACAATTCACTCCACTGCGCGAACATGCCTTCAAGCATCAATCGCTGGGACGATTGGGCCAAATCCAAAGCATCGCCATAACTCACCGCTTCCGCGAACAATCCAGCAAGAATCCAGCGGTGGCAGCGGTTTAAATTTTTGTTGGCGCCATCCACGTTGCGCGCAAATTCCTGCGCCACTTCCGTCACCACCATGTGATCAGGTTGCGTCCGCAGCACCAATTGGCGAATTGCCTCCACAACTTCACGGTCATTCATGCTCATGCGCTGGCTCCGCTTCGCATTGCAAGCCACACCAACACGCCAACAACTATGAATGTTGCGATGAACCATTTCCACACGCCACTGCTCGCCGATTTCTCCACCACGCGCCGGACTTCGATCACCGCATCTGAAGAATTGAATTTGCGTTCTTCAGCTGCGTCACCCGTTGCGTTGATCGCGCCAGTGACTCGACTCTGCCGCTCTGTTGGCGCAGCCAATTTCACTGGCGCCTGCCAAACCATATCGTCGCCAACTTTTGTTTTAACACGTGGTTGATTCTCCACCGCATGTTGCGCGACTGAACTTGCACTGGCGACATGTCCAAGCCGCGCGCGTTGCGCCAACGCCCCAGTCGGCTTGCCCGCCATAGTTCCGCTACCAACGCGAAGAATCCAAGCGCTTTTTTCATTCTGCGCCGCCAATTCTGGCTCGCGCTCATCCACAAAACATATTTTCACGCTCGCGTCGCTTCCAAGAGCAATGGGTCGCGTGGCGAAAGTGAATTGCCACCGTTGCGCCTGCGGCAAAAGCGCCATCATTTCAGCGCATAGACGCAGTTTTTTACTTCGCGCTGGAACCACAAGCCACACGCCAATTCCACTTTTCATAACCACTTCTAAAACACTGGCCGCCCAACCCGCGTCACCAAAGACACGTTCCCAAGTGTGAAGCGGCGCGTCCTCACGCGCCAACCGCGCTGGCAATTCGCCACCACCCAATTCGCGCGCCGCTCCAATCCATTCACGTAGCCACAGCGAATCATCCTCTAGCAACGCGGCTGGATCCGAATCATGCATCGCGCCCGCGTCCACAACTCGATGATGTGAAAGTCTGTTCGTTCGCCCGGTGTAATCCATTCCACTTGGAGCAATGTGGCTCAGCACCGCCAAGCGTTGCCCCGCGCATTCAACTTGTCGAAAGGCGCACAATATTTTTTCTTCAATGGTTGCATCGCTCCACGCGTTGGGCAAACCAGAAAGTCGGCTCAATGTGTCCGACATAGCCCGTGGCATTCCGCCAGTGCGGCCCGCCACGGTGTACCCACTGCCACCATCAAGTCCACGGGCAAGAGATGTGTGAATCAACTCTGAATTCATGTCCACAACGGCGCATTTTCAATTGCGTCCACCTCCAATGGCAAAGCGGTCAACAACGCAACGCTTGCCCATTGCGGACAAATTTCTGATGGACGCACGCCCGCACCCTGAAGCGCACCGGCGCCAACAATGGAAGTTGCGCACGGTCCAAGCGCGGAGCAAGGAACAATCAACACGCGCGAACTGGCCGCGCGCACGGCGGTCATAAATTCTGGGCACGCGCTTTCCAAAAGTGGTCGCAATGCGCGATCCATTTTCTTCAGCGCGGCAAAATCAAGTCCGCCATTTGGCAAATACGGCTCAACACTCAAATCAATTTTGGCGCCCGCGCTCCACGCGTCGGCTTTGGAAAGCACAAGAATCAACGGCACATCCAAATGATCTGCTGCGTGGCGACTACGATGATGTCGAACGCGTGCGAACGTTTCCGTAAGCACTAAATCCTGCCGAATGTTCACGCCGCCGCTCTCGGGCATGCGCGTCGCCGCGCGAAATCGTGGATCTTGAGTTGGATCAAACACAAACAAAATTGCGCGGCTTTGGCTTAAGTGGCGCGTGACAGGTTGCGCCGATTCGTCCGCGCCGGGCAAGAAATGCTCGCCCGCGTTGTCATACAACACAACAAGTGACGCGCCTGGAATTGTTGACTGATCAGTTTCAAGCGTGTCGTCCAAATTGTCACCACGGACTTTTGCGCCCATTGCATCAGTGCTTCTTGAGTGCCCAACATTTGCGCCCGCTCCAACATGCAGCGTAAAGATCAGCGGCAACGGCAGCGTTTCATCCTTGCCCTTGATACGCACCGTGCGATACAACAACGCGTCACCAGCAATTTCCGTCTTGGCCAAACGTACGGGCTCATTTGAATCTGGCGCGCCAAACAAAATATTCTCATCGCGGTGCAAACGCGCGTTCAACTTGGGTTCCGTATCCACCATGCAAGCCCCCGCACGCGCGCGCTCGCGGCGCAACCCCCACGTCATTGCCGCAAGCAAATGGCTCTTGCCGCAACCCGGAGCTCCCACCACGCTGATAAAAGTGCTGGGCAACTCAATCATGGCCCGTGGAAATTCAATTCGACAGCGCGGACACGCCACACGCGTGCATCGCGCGCCCTCCGGATCAAGCGCGGCGCCACCCATATCAAATCGAGTTGGAAGAAAACGCAACTGCTGAGCTGGCCCCGCCACAGGATCACCAACAAGCCGCGAATCCTCGGCCACAAACAAAACCTCGCTTGGTGAAAATCCAACTCGGCAACTTGGACAATGCACGCGCTCCATGAGCGCGCGCGGTTGTCTGAAAAGCGAATTTTTCTCAAGCGCGCAATGGACCGGCATATCGCGATCGTACACTGCGACATCTCATTCTTGACTTGCTATCTTTTCAAGTTCGTCAGTTCATTCACTTGTTCAATTCGTCAAGTTCATAGCCAGTCCACATGAATCAGAAAAAAAGTTGGACCATTCCATTTCTGATTTTGTTTGCGTGGTCCATGTCAACAATCGCAAAGGCCCAGGAAGTCAGCATCACGCTTCAATCTGGCGAAGTGATTCGCGGCACGTTGATCAGCGAAATCAACGGCGTGGTTGAAATCAATCATGCAATCCTGGGAGATTTGAAAATCAAACGCGATTTGATCACAAGCATTTCGCCCATTTCTACAACTGAATCCAATCCCTCTTCAAAAACACCAACTCCCGTTTCCACATCCCAGCGTCACGCGCTCACAGATTTCACCAACCCAAATACCGCCAACGAATCCATGCCAACTTCCACCGCTCCAAACGATGTCGACGCATTGGCAAGTCGATCCGTTGCGCACGCGGGCACCTCGCGTTATTTTTATAACAACTCAACTGGCGCGCTGGATAAGGGAAGTTTGCTGCGCACTCAACCCGCGCATGTTGAACCAACCGTTGCCCCAATTGCAAAGAACCCTTCCGATTGGAAAGGCCAAGTTGAATTGAACGCCACATTTGTTTCCGCCGACAACACGCAATTGGATTTACGAACCGCGGCACAAGCCGTGCACGAAACAGACAACGACCGATTCAAGGCCTACGCCGAGTATTACTTGCGAACGCTTTCCACAAGCGGTTCGGGAATTGGGTCCGTCACTGACAACAACTTGCTGACCAACATCACGTACGACTATTTCCTAAATCCAACTCCGTGGTTGTGGTTTACCAAGGGCCAATACCAATATGACGCGAATCAAGGTTGGGAAAATAGGCTTCAAGCTTGGGGCGGAATGGGATATCGTTTTTTCGACAACCCAAATTTTTTATTGCTCACTGGAAAACTTGGATTAGGCGCGACGCATGAATTTGGTGGCGTCGACACCACGCAACCAAGCGGCTACGCGGAAATTGCGCTGGGATGGCAAATTAGCGAACGGCAAAAATTATCATTGTCCACCTACATCGCTCCCGACCTCTCCAATTTCGAAAATTATTTTGTGCAAACCCGATTTGAGTGGAGCATGAAGTTGGATATTTTCAGCGGATTGAGTTTGATCACCGGTCTGCGAAATGATTATCAAAGTCAACCTGCCAGCAATTCCAATGGCAACGATTTTCGCGGATACGCGGGCTTGAAATTGGAATTTTAAGTTCACGGCTTCTCAATTTCAAAGCCTATGCACAAATTGGTCGCGGTTATTTATTTTTGTAAATGTCATTGCGCACAACACACCCGAAGAAAGCCTTGCTATCTTCTGTAAAGAATTCTGAACCTCTGCAACCGATGGCTTCGGGGCTCTCATCACGCGTATCAAACTGTTCACTGACTGATTCCGCCACTGTTTAAAGGAAAGAAAATGAGCAAACTCTACAACTGCGCTTTCGGTTGTTTCATAGTACTTTCAGCCGCTTTTTCAACCATCGCCATGGCCGATGAAGTTCTGATCACGTTGCAATCTGGCGACGTGATCCGCGGCACGCTGATCAGCGATGCCAACGGAGTCGTTGAGATCAAGCATCCAAATTTGGGCGACTTGAAAATCAAGCGCGAATCCATTACCAAAATGGTTCCAGCACCCGCCGTGCCCAACGACCCCACCGCAAAGACAACTCCGCCCGCACCTGCGGACGCTGCTGCTGCAACAACCGCAACACCGCCCGCCGCCGGGAGTGTTGCCGCAACCACCGCTCCAGCAACGGCACCCGCGCCTGCTCCCGTACCTGCAACTCCCGCGCCAGCCACGCCGCCTGCGCCCGCCGCCGAAGGAGCTCAACCCGCAAAGCCGCTAGACATAGTTGGAATATTGCAGACCGCTCCGCCCGCCGAAGATCCAAACGCTCCCAAGTGGAAAGGCCAAGTCGAACTCAACGCAACTTTTGTCTCCGCCGACAATACGCAGCTTGACATGCGCGCCGCCGCGCAGGCTACGCGTGAAACCATCGACGACAAGTTAAAGGCCTACGCGGAGTATTACCTGAAGACCTTGGCCAATTCCGGCGCCTCCGGTTTCGGCGATGTGACCGACAACAATTTGCTCACCAACGTCACCTATGACCGATTTCTGAATCCAACAAAGTGGTTGTGGTTCGGCAAGGCGCAGTATCAATATGACGTGAATCAAGGCTGGGAAAACCGAATTCAAGCATGGGGTGGAATTGGATACCGTTTTTATGAGGATCCCAAAGGCTTCTCACTCACAGGCAAACTTGGATTGGGTGCCACGCATGAATTTGGAAGCTCCGACATTACCGAGCCCAACGGCTACGCGGAAATTGCGCTGGCGTGGCAACTGAGCGATCGACAAAAATTAAACTTGTCCTCATACATTTCTCCAGACCTTGCCAATATTGAAAACTTTTTCGTGCAGACCCGCTTGGAATGGAGCATGAAACTTGACATATTCAGTGGCTTAAGTCTGGTGGCTGGCTTGCGCGATGATTATCAAAGTCAACCAGCCGACAACGCAACTGGAAATGATTTCCGTGGCTACGCCGGTTTGAAACTGGAATTTTAATTTCATAAACTTATTCAAAAGGAACTCACATGAAAATTATCGAAGAATTCAAAGCGTTTGCGGTGAAAGGCAATGCCATGGACTTGGCCGTCGGCGTCATCATTGGCGCGGCGTTTGGAAAAATCGTGAACTCAATCGTGCAAGACCTGATCAATCCGATCGTGGGCATGCTGATTGGCGGCGTTGACTTGTCGCGCTTTCAAGTGGTGCTGAAGAAAGCCGTCGTGGCGGATCCCGCGGCCAATATCACCGCGGCGCCTGAAGTGGCCATCAAGATTGGTTCATTCCTGAACATGTGCATTGAGTTCTTCATTGTGGCGTGGGCAGTGTTTCTGTTGGTCAAGGGCTTGAACAAAATCGCCAATATGAAGCCGCAATTGCCTAAATTATAATTACGGTCCAAACCTAAATACAAACCCAAAAACGATTGTTATTGAACTCATTTCGCAATTTCGAAAATAATTTTTTCTTAAATTTAGAATTTTCCACGCATGAAGATTCAATTTCTGTAAAGATTCCGTTATGCCGCGCCGTGCACTACCAACCTCCGAACCCTTGCTTGAAGAATGCAGGACTGCCATGCAAACATTGCAAGGTGCGTTGTTGGCACTTATCAAGGCTTGCGGTGCCGAGCAAGACCATGCCTTCTCCCTTTCACAGCGACTGAACATTGATAAAAGTTTGGCGTGGCGCATTGTGCGTTTCGCCAAGGAACACGATGTAAACCAAGCGGTTGAATATCTCCCAGGTGATTCGGGGCTGAACATATTCATCAACAAATGTCAACGCGGCTCTTCAACGCGTGACGCAACCCAAATCGCCCAGCAGGCCACCGCTGAATTAAGTTCTCTTGCCAAGCGTGTGGGCGGAAGCCGCAACGCATTTAAAAATATATTGTTGCAAAGCGGAACAAGTCCCGCGCGCTCCATGTCGCAAATCGCGCTGCGCAAGCAGGCGTTTATGGCCAATGAAGCCATTTGGGGAATTCGCGCAAGCGTGCGTTGGAGATGTTGGATTCAGTTTCCCGCCAAGAACCCAGCCCATGTTGATGTTGTGAGTGGCGACGCTTTTATTGGCCTCACTCGCTTGCGCAGCAATGCGAGCTGGCCACTTATTCAACGCACACTTTTTAAATACGACAATACAGATGTCAAACATTTGATTTCAGTTTCAAGTGCGATAGATAAAAAGAGCAGCAACGAATTTCCGCTGCTCAGTGCGTTTAGCACATTGACCCCATCTCAATTAATAAGGCTGCAAACCCCAAATAAAATCACTTGGTCTTTGCCCATGGGCTCGGTTGGCAAAGAAGCCGCCACCGACCTTTTCTTTGCTGAACTCTCCCATAATGAATTTCCGGAACCCGTGGCCACGCTCACTCGACTGGATTTGCCCGTGGAAGAAGCCGTGGTTGATATTTTTCTACACAACTCGCTGCTGAAAGAAACTCCCATGCACGCTTTCTTGTTCAACTGCATGACTGGTGGCGGCATGGGTGTTCCAGAGCCAAACCGCGAAAGCGATCGCATGCCACTGATTGAATCGGTGGAAGCGTTGCCGCAGGCGCATCACTGGCCTGTGAAATCCATTTCCATGTACAGCGACGTGACAGAAACTTTATTCAAGGCACAACCATTTGCGCAAAGTGAATTCACGCTGCACCGCATCAGCATTAAATATCCAGCCATTCCCACAGCGCTGGTCATGAAACTGTCCGACAAGATATAATTTTGCCCATTTTTAATTCTTGGTGACGAATCAATAGTTCGCATGCTGCGACAATGCCCTACGCCACCAACCATCAAATTATTTTTTCAAATCTCTATGCGTGATCAATGGGCACCACCAACGCTTACACTATTTTTTCTGATCTCTATGCGTGATCAATGGGCGCCACCATGCCCACAACGCCGCGCGCTCTTCTTGAGCAACTTCGCTGGCCTCCATGGCAAGCCATGCAAATTCGTCAATGCGTTTCTCGCGCGCGTCACCAACGGTGTGATGCAATTTCTCAAGCACATCGGCGGCGCGATTCCACGCCGAGATATTTGTTGGCAGCGGCAACGCGGCGATTTGCTTGGCCGACAATTTCAACGCGTGTGGTGAAAGCCCCGCGCCCGCGTGTCGCCACCACGCCTCCGCGCTTGTGGCGGGCGAAAGCACAACCGCAAGAATGCGCCATAAATCAGCACGTTTATGCGGCACAACGCGAATCAACGGAACGCTTGGCGCCATGTGGCCGGTCGTGTCCACCACCGCTTCAAGCGCCTTGGTCTGCACGGCAACCAACACCTTGGGCCGCTTGGCATCGGCCAGCCAATCCTTCATATATGGATCGTCCGCAATCGCGCGCTCATTCGCCTCCGGGTGCTTCCACACTTTTCCAAGCAAGCGCACGGGTCGATCACCCCACATGCAATGCGCCCAATCAATCAAGCCCGTGGTGACAATACGAAGACCGTGGGAACTTTTTGAATCTTTGATGGCGCCACGCAGGCCGTAATACTGATCGCGGAAATCCGCGGCCACGCGCGCGCGATCACCAATCACGCCGTGCGGACGCTGCTTCATGCGCGGAACACCGGCGTGCGCCGCCATGGCCGCGCTCCATCTTCCTTGCCACGCAGACCACGGCAAAGTCAACGCGGGCGAAGGCAACACGCGCAGTGAATGTCCGTGATTTTTTCGCACCGCATGGTGCGCGATACCAGTGGACGCAATTCCAGTCGCCGCGCGCAACGCATGCTTACTTTTTACCTGTGCACCAGATTTTTTCACGGAGCTTCCAGCGTTCACGGCTCCCCTACTTTGCAAACTTGCAAACGCAAGTATGGCAACATGCGTTGACGCGCTGGCCCAGCGTTGGCGTTCAAAGTAAATGCATTCAAGTTGCGCCAGTTTGCCAACGCCCTCACGCACCAAGTGCGCATGCGCGGCGGACAACACGCTGACTGGTTCAATCATGGCCATGCGACCACCAGGCTTCAGTGCTTGCGCGCCCAACAATAAAAACGCGCTTGCCATGTCGGCGTATCCGCGCACCGCGCCGTCAAAACGCTCCACAAGTTTCTGCGCGCGCCGGCGATTCACAACGGTGGCGCCAATCAATTGATTCAGAAACGGCGGATTTCCAAGCACAATGTCGAACGCCCCCTGAAGATTTTTTTCAAAGAGCGCGTCGCCCATCCGCACTTGCCGCGACAGTTGGCGCGTGGCCGCGGGCGACAAACGCAGAAAGTGAGCCAGCCTTGTGCGCGCAATGGACACCGCGATTGGATCAATGTCAACGCCGTGCATGGCGCTCGCAATGGCAGTCTTGGAGCACCCCGCGCGAACCAACTCGCGCGCGGCAGCAATGAGAAGATTTCCGCTGCCGCAGGCCGGGTCCAAAATAGTTGGGCACGCACGCGGAGCACGCTCTTTCAACCATGGCTTCAGTGAAAGTTCCACCAGCACATCCGCCAAAATCATCGGCGTGTAAAAGGCGCCAAGCTGCTTGCGACGACGCGAAGTTTTTTTACTTTCTGCACCCACGCGCCCCAACGACGACTCATACGAGACAGACAACCACTCTTGATCGTCACCAGTTTTAAATTGCGCGGCGCTCGCCGATGTCCTTGGCATGCGCGTGCAATCTATTCGCTGGCGCAACATTGTGCAGCATGATTCGAGCATTTACATTGCCTGACATCGCCGCGAATATCAATCAAGTCCGCCTCACTACACCACAAATCCATTTGGAAATGGATCGCTTGGATCCAGTGTCCACGTGGCCTCACCCATCACCCATGCGCGGCCAGTAATGGTTGGAATAATCGCGTCAAGCGAGCCCACTTTGGTGCGCTCAAGAATGCGGCCCACAAATTGCGAACCAATCCACGACTCATTGATCAAACTTTCGCCAATGTCAATTTGTCCGCGCGCGCTCATTTGAGCCAACCGCGCGCAGGTTCCTGTTCCACATGGTGACCGATCGAACCAGCCTGGATGAATCGCCATTGCGTTGCGCCAATGCAATCGGCCCTGCGCTCCTGGCGCGATGAAATCAACGTGATGACACGCTGTGATATTTGAATTCTCTGGATGCACTGGACAATTCTGATCATTGATTGCTTTGGAAATGGCAAGACCTAGATTGAGCAACTTCTGCCCGTTCTCTTTTTCAAACGCCAAGCCCACGCGTTCAATTGGAACAATGGCGTAAAAATTTCCTCCATACGCCATGTCATATTGCAACTCACCCAAGCCGGGCACCCGCACTGTTTGATCAAGCCCAAGACAAAATGATGCGACATTGGTCAATGTCACGTTCTTGGCGCGGCGATTTTCTACGGCCACCTCCACTACCACCAAGCCCGCCGGCGTGTCCAATCGAATGGTGGTCACTGGCTCAACAATGTTCACCAATTTCTTTTCAACAAGCGCCGTGGCCACGCCAATGGTTCCATGGCCGCACATGGGCAGGCACCCTGAAACTTCGATGTAGAGAACTCCCCAATCGGCGTCGGGTCTGGTGGACTTTTGTAAAATAGCTCCGCTCATTGCGCCATGGCCGCGCGGCTCAAACATAAGCCACTTGCGCAAATGATCCATATTTGCCTGAAAATAGGCGCGCTTCTCAAACATGGTGGCGCCAGGAATTTCGCCAATTCCAGAAAGCACAATCCGAGTTGGCATGCCCATGGTGTGAGTTTCAACCGTGGTCACAGAGCGCGAATAGTTGTTCATCATGATTTCATAAAGGTGGAAAGAATTTTTTTCATGTCGGCGCGCACCAAATCTTCGCAAAAGCGATCCGTTGTGAACGACTTCATTTGTTTCATACCAACGTTGGCTTGCGCGAATAAATTAGATTCTGTGACACACTTCCGATCCTGTATCACAGTCTATTGAATCGCAAGCTACAAGGCGCGTGCAATTCAATCGGCGGTCTGACTGGTTCACGTGGTTCTGCCGACACGATTTATGCCGCTGCACAACTGCGCTGACAAATGAAATTCTTCATATGTCCATGCCTCCGCAACTGTAGAATGCAAATGTGTGACTTCACCCATTTCTACTGCTGCTACTACTGTTGCTGTGACTGATGCTATGGTTGAAATCACCTATTGCGGGCGTAGCTCAGTTGGTAGAGCGTCAGCTTCCCAAGCTGAATGTCGAGGGTTCGAGTCCCTTTGCCCGCTTTGATGCGCGGAACACAGCCGCGTTTTCTTTTTTGCGCCCCACCTCCAGCCGGGGCAAAGACGTAAAAATTTCAATGGCCTATTAGAATTTCAATCCCATGCCCACGCCAAAATTCAAATCAGTGAATGAATATCTTGCCGCGCATGACGCCGTAAAATCCAAGACTCTCAAGTCCGTGATTGATTTCATCCTTGCCGAGTTTCCAGAACTAGAATCCAAAATTTCTTGGAACGTTCCAACTATCCACCGCAATGGAAAGTATGTGTTTGGTGTGGCGGCCTACAAGCATCATCTCACACTGGCTCCGTGGAGCACCACCATCATTGAAAACTTTCAGCGGCGACTAGAAAAGTATGTCGTGTTTAAAAACTGTTTTCAGATTCCAGTGGATTGGGCGATCGATAAAAAATTAGTGAAGGACTTGGTGCGTGCGCGCTTGGCTGAGTTGGATTTGCCTATGTAAGTTGGCTTTGCAAACCTCACCACCCCACTGCAACAACCCAAGCAACTCATCCGTCGAATGCTATTGCGTGCGTCGCTTGCCGAATTGCACTTCATCAATCGCTTGCTGCAACTGATCCAACCGCTGTTGCCGAGCGCCAAACAATTCAACAAAGTGCGGCGGATTTTTTTGTGGCATCACTCCGAAGCGACCTTCACGATAAATCTGTTTAAAGATTGCATCCACCTCATCGCGATACTCGTGGTCGATGGGCCGAATTCCATCCGCCTGCATTTCCACGGGCCACTCTTGTGATTTTGGCACAAACGCAAGAATGTCCAGGCGATCCAGCGCCTCGCTCACGGCTGGAATCATGGACGCCACAAACGCGTCGTTGATGTCGGTGGTGCCTTTGTTCGCGGTGTATTGTGAATACGCAATGTAATCAATGGGCGCACGGTCAAAAATCACATCATCGCTTGACGCGCAATAGCGATGCACGCGGCTGATGTTGTAATACAACTGGATTCCATTGTGCAACTTGGTTGACTGATCACGAAATAAAATTTCATGCGGTCCATGAAGAGCCAACGCCCTGTACGGTTCTTCTTCTCGCGTGAAGCCTGGGTGTTTTGCAACCCAGTCATTCACCACGGTTGACTTTCCTAACGAATGGCTTCCAGATATTGCAATACGCATGGTGGCTCGATCTTATTCTGCTTTGCAATAGGCACGCCACGTCGATCACGCGCCTTCGGTTGAGATGGCGGCAAGATTTTAAATCGCAATTTGCGATTGAAAGATGACGGCAAGCTTTTGAATCGCAACCTGATAATCCTCATAAGTGACCTGCCCTTGTTTAACCCGCAATGCCTTGATCTCATTTGCGGCGGCGAATAGCGCCTCGGTCATTCGAATTGTGCTTGGCTGATAGTTGATGCGTAGGCGAGGCCACAGTTTCTGCAACGTATCGCTTTGCGCCCAATTGAGAAAATTCCCAAGCCAAATATTCACGCCAGTCTTGTCATGCGTGTAGATGGTTTTGTAATCCTCGAAAATTTGAAACACAGAAATGGCGAATGCCACTTGATGCATGTCCTGTGAAGACGTAATCGAAAGATCTGGATACATCTCCGCCGGCAGCGACCCCAATTTTTCATAATCATTCGCGAGCTGAAAATTTGGCGTAATCCACAAATCTTTGATGATCTTAATGGTGGACAATTCCAAGTCCTTCTCGGTCGCAATCTCTTGACTGCGCGCTTGGTGATACAACGTCAAGGCCACAAACAATCCAGCTCCCCCCGTAAGCAGCATCATCAATCTATAGATTGTGGATTGTTCAATGGGTTGATTGAGCGCCTGGTCCTGGCTGAGCAAGTACACAAACAAAACGCTGAGGGCGATCATTGTGAAAAGTAAATACTTTGAGAAAGTCATGCGTGTCCTTCTGAATTGTGGAGCCGTGGATCCAATGTTGACTTTGAGTTTAAGACGATGTCGGATTTCAACAAGCGCGGCCGAGTACCAAAGGTCGTATGAACAAGAATATTGGTTTGGTTGGGGATCCGATTCGCAAGTAAAAGTACTTGAAATGTAATTCTTTTTATATTTGTTGATTTAATTTGAATAAATCTAATAAATCATTTGAACTATCGCAATTTCAATGCGAATTTATATGTATGCATGATCAGCCAACAATCTTGGTCATTGACGACAACGCGAGCGCGCGCCATGTTGTTGAAAGCATGCTCACCAATATGGATCTACGCCTTCTATTTGCAGCCAATGGCCCAGATGGCCTCAGAGAAGCCGCCCAAAACGAGCCTGACCTCATTTTGCTTGACATCATGATGCCTCAAATGGATGGATACGAAGTGTGTGAAAAACTTCGTCAAGCGACCAAAAATACCGATGTCCCAATAATTATGATTACGGCACTTGATGACAGAGCCTCCCGTATCCACGGGATTGAATGTGGAGCGGATGATTTTCTTACCAAGCCTCTAGATCGAAACGAAATTCGCACCCGCGTGGAATCAATTGTGCGCTTGAATCGCATTCGCAAGTTGCTGATGCAGGAAACGGACAAATCCCAATTTCAAGAACGCTTGAAACAAGCTTCGGACGAGACCATTGACGGCTGGATCCATGATCCGGAATCCACCGACGACTCAGAGTGAAACATTCCGCATTGTTGAAACGGCGGAGTTCAACGACCACGAAAACAGAATGTTTTTCATGCGTGTCCAAAAGCACCGCCTGCTTGTCAACGGCCACAAGACTTTGGTCATTAAATAAAAGCGCGAGGCGGACAAACTGAAAACGCACTCTGCAATTCTGCCGCAAAAAAATCAATCGCATAATGCAACGACGCCTTTCGATTTGGTAACCCCGCGCCTATTCGCTATGCTTGAAACGCAAACTCCTTTCATTTATTGAACCCCTTCAAGGATCAAACCATGTCTACCGAGTATCTCACCACCGAGCGTCAGCAATCCTTCCTGTCCAAAGTTGAAGACACTCGACACGAGCGCAACATCATCAACGGCCTCGCGCCTTTTCTTGATGAGAAGGCGCCCGCTGACATGCTGGGTCTTTACTCTTCAAGCGAACTTGTGCAATTGCGCGTGCTCAAGGGCACCGATCGCGATCTTGAAAAGCGCATGCCAGTGAAGATGACGCGCCACTACTTTGAACTTGCAAAGACCAGCGCGCCCATCCGCCGCATTGTGAAGGCGGACCCCGCTGAAACCCTGGACCTTGCGGGCTCCGAGGACCCAGGCTTTCAAATGGACTACAGCCCCGTGGAAGGCATGCTTCACAAATACGAGATGGGCCTTCTTTATGTTGTGTCCACTTGCTCCGCGCACTGCCGCTTCTGTTACCGCGAAGAATTAATCGCGCGCAAAGAAATCACTCGTCAAGACGGCACCGTTGCCAAGAAGGGCATGGCCAATATTCCAGAGGTGACAGAGTTCATTAAGCGCTTCAACTCTGAAGTTGCGGCAAACGGTGGACGCCATCCAACGTGTGGCCGCGAAAAACTTCGCGAGGTTCTTATGTCGGGCGGCGATCCGATGGTGCTGACCAATTTAAAAATTGCGGCATGGCTTGGCGCGCTTGCGGAGGCGGGCGTTGAGTCAATCCGCATCGGCACCAAGGAGATGGCATTTTATCCTGATCGATTTGATGACGCGTTTGTGGCAATGCTTGATCGCTTCCATGAGACCTACCCAGATGTTGGCCTGCACATTGTGGTTCACTTTGAACACCCGGACGAATTTCTTGCCAAGGACGCCGACGGCAAATACATCCACAATGACAAGGGCTTTTTGCAGTGGGTGCCATCAACTGGCGCAGCCATGCAACGCCTTGTATCGCGCGGCTGGTTAAGCGTTGAGAATCAAACGCCAATCATGAAGGGAATCAACGATGATCCCGACGCGCTGCGTATTTTGCAACGCGAATTCAAGCGCGCGGGCGGCGAGAATCACTACTTCTTCTGTGGTCGCGACATCATCGCTTACCGCGCTTTCAATGCGCCCATTGAGACCGTGTGGAAAGTCCTGAATGAATCGCAGAAGGGTTTGTCCGGCGTTGAAAGTCACGCGCGACTTTCCATTACCCACTACAAGGGCAAGACGGAAGTGTGCGCGGTCACCAACGAACCTATTCCTGGCCTGAAGGGCAGCGAGAACGGCGTTGTCATATTTAAAATTATGCGCAACTCTGGCGCCGCCAAAGACAAGGGCAAGATTTGCATCGTGGGTCGCAATCCAGAGGCGTTGTGGTTTGATGGTTACGCGGATCGCGTTCTCTATGACGAGGCCGGCCTCTTTGACTACTCGCGCGTGAAGAGCGCGCGTGTCACGCACGCTGCATCACCAACACCATCCTGCCGATGATCGACAAGCGCTTTGATAGCGCCCGTGAAGCGGTCGCCGATATTTTTGATGGCGCCACGATTATGATCGGTGGCTTTGGTGAAGCCGGAAGTCCAATCGAACTCATTCATGCACTGATTGATCAGGGAGCAAAGGGTTTGACCGTGGTGAGCAACAACTCGGGCACAGGTCTTGTTGGACTGGCCGCGCTTTTGCGTGCGGAGCGCGTGAGCAAGATTGTCTGCTCATTTCCAAAGACCGCCGGCTCGACCGTGTTTCCCGATTTGTATCGCGCGGGGAAAATAGAACTTGAACTTGTGCCGCAAGGAACACTGGCCGAGCGCATTCGCGCTGGCGGCGCTGGAATTGTTGCGTTTTACACGCCGACCGCGGTGGGAACGCCGCTGGCGCAAGGCAAAGAGTCGCGCGTGTTTGGCGAGCGCGAACATGTGCTGGAGCACGGCATTCGCGCCGACTTCACGCTGATCAAAGGTCGCACGGCCGACACGCACGGAAATGTTTTGTATCACCGCACCGCGCGAAACTTTGCGCCAATGATGGCCACCGCAGCCACCGTCACCATTGTGCAAGCGGCGGAAGTTGTAGAAGCCGGCGCGCTTGATCCAGAGATCATCGTCACACCCGGCATCTTTGTGGACCGCGTTGTGCATGTGCCTTCGCCCGCTCTTGAATCCGCGCTCAATGAAGCTGGAGCAAGTTACCCATGATCAGTGCAACGACCACGGGTTGGACTCGCGACCAAATCGCCAAGCGCGTTGCGCAGGACATTCCAAACGGTTCATATGTGAACCTTGGAATTGGCATACCCGAACTTGTCGCAACACATGTGCCCGCGGGGCGCACATTTATCTATCACACTGAGAATGGTCTGCTTGGCATGGGTCCCTCACCCGCGGCCAGCGAAAGTGATCCCGAACTCATCAACGCCGGCAAGCGCCGCGTGAGCATGATGCCGGGCGCCGCGTTCTTTGATCAAGCCACAAGTTTCGCCATGATTCGCGGCGGCCATCTTGATCTTTCCGTATTGGGCGCGCTGCAAGTTGCCGCCAACGGCGACTTGGCCAATTGGTCCACCGGCGCCGACGACGCAATTCCCGCCGTTGGCGGCGCCATGGATTTGGTCGCGGGCGTGAAGCGCGTTTTTGTCATGACCACACATGTGACCAAGGAAGGCGAGCCCAAACTTGTGCAGCGCTGCACCTACCCGCTCACTGGCCGCGCCGTGGTGACGCGCATCTATTCTGACTTGGCGGTGATTGATGTGACCGCGCGCGGATTCGCGCTTGTTGAACTGGCGCCAGGCATACCCTTTGACTTTGTGCAAGAGCGCACCGGCGCGCCGATCATTCAAAACCACGCACTTGAAACAAAAAAATGAAAAAGGAAATGAAGATGGCAACCAACTCAACCAAAGACGAACCCACTTCAACAACCAGCCGCAGCGCGCAACTTTTTGAGCGCGCCAAGAAAGTGATGCCCGGCGGTGTCAGCCGCAACACCGTGTTGTGGTCGTCGGTGCCGCCCTATGTTGCGTACGGAAAAGGTTGCCGCGTCACGGACATTGACGGTGTCACGCGCATTGACTTTGCCAACAATGTCGCATCGCTTATTCACGGACACGCGTACGCGCCAGTTGTTGAAGCTGTCACCGCGCAACTTGCGCGCGGCAGCGCTTTCATGATGGCCACCGAGCAGGAAGTTTTGCATGCGGAGCACATCTGCTCGCGCAGCGATGGCTTTGATCAAATTCGATTTGTGAATTCCGGAACCGAGGCCGTCATGGCCGCGCTGAAAGCCGCGCGCGCATTCACGGGTCGCCCCAAGATTGCAAAAGTTGAAGGCGCATATCACGGCGCCTACGACTATGTCGAGACCAGTCAAGGTTCATCGCCCGCCAACTGGGGCGCTGTTGATCATCCAAATCGCGTGCCGCTGGTGCATGGTCAGCCGCAATCCGCCATGGACGATGTGGTGATTATTCCTTTCAACGATGTTGATCGATCCATCGCGCTGCTGAATGAACACCGCGGTGATTTGGCATGCGTGCTACTTGATCTTCTGCCGCATCGCGTGGGTTTAAAGCCCGCGTCAAGCGAGTTTGTCAACGCCATGCGCGAGTGGACCGCCAAGAACGGCGCGCTTCTTGTGCTTGATGAAGTCATTACCTTTCGCACCGAATACGGCGGCGCGCAGCAGAGCTACGGAATTCATGGCGATCTCACCGCGTTGGGCAAGATGATCGGCGGCGGTTTTCCAGTGGGCGCGCTTGCTGGTCGCGCCGATGTGATGCAAGTGCTGAATCCTGGCGCGGCGAAATTGCTCTTTCCACTTTCAGGAACTTTCTCCGCAAATCCTGTCACCATGACCGCGGGCCGCGTTGCCATGGAACACTTTGATCAACGCGCCGTTGCACGACTCAACGCGCTTGGCGATCGTGCGCGCGATGGCATTGCGCAAGCGATTCATCGCACCAAGGCGTGCGCAAGTGTGACCGGTGGCGGAAGCATGTTCCGCTTGCACATGAAAGCAACTGTCCCAGCGAATTACCGCGAGGCGTACACCAACGTCGACGAGAACCGCCGACTCAAGACCATGCTTGAGCATCTCTTTGCCGAGGGCTTCCTGTTGGTTGGAACATGCACGGGCATGTTGTCCACGCCAATGAATGAGTCCGACATTGACGCGCTTGTTGGCGCGATCGAAACTGGTCTGAAGAAGATTGGCTGAACAGACTCACGCCCGCTCGAACATCGTTGCAAGTCCCTGCCCAACGCCCACGCAAAGCGAAGCAATGCCGCGCTTGGAGTTGCGCCGTTGCATTTCGTGAATCAGCGTGACAACAATTCGCGCGCCGCTTGCGCCCAGCGGATGACCAAGCGCGATCGCCCCGCCATTCACATTCACGCGCGCCATATCAAAGCCAAGTTCGCGCACGCACGCAATCGACTGCGCCGCGAACGCTTCGTTCAACTCGATCAGATCGATGTCGCTGGCGCAAAGCCCCGTGCGCGCAAAAAGCTTTTTTACCGCAGGCACAGGCCCAATTCCCATGTGTGCTGGATCAACGCCAGCCGAGGCGCATGCTCCCACGAAGGCGATCGGCTTTAAGCCAAGCGCGACCGCGCGCGAAGCTTCAACCAAGACAAGCGCTGCGGCGCCATCGTTAATGCCTGATGAATTGCCGGCGGTCACCGTAGCGTCGGCCGCCTTTGAGAACGCGGGCTTCAGCGCGGCAAGTTTTTCAAGCGTGGTGTCCGGACGCGGATGTTCGTCGGTGTCAAAATGAATCGGCGGCTTTTTTCCTTGCTCAATATCAAGCGGCGCAATCTCATCGCGCAATCGACCGGCGGCGTGCGCGGCGGCCCACTTCTGCTGGCTTGCAAGCGCGAACGCGTCTTGATCTGCGCGCGAAACATTGTGCGCGCGCGCAACATTTTCCGCGGTCTCACCAAGCGAGATCGGCGGATACATGGCGGCCAGGCGCGGATTGACAAAGCGCCAGCCAATGGTGCTATCAAACATGTGCTGCTCGCGGCCAAAAGCCTGATCGGACTTGCTTACGACATACGGCGCGCGGCTCATGGACTCAACGCCACCCGCGATCATGATGTCGCCCGCGCCTGACTCGATCATGCGCGCGGCAAGATTCACGGCCTCAAGACCCGACGCGCACAGGCGATTCACGGTCGCGCCAGCAACGGTCGCGGGAAGACCCGCCAACAGCGCGGCCATGCGCGCGACATTGCGATTGTCCTCGCCCGCCTGATTCGTCGCACCAAAGTAGACATCCTCAACAAGTGCGGGGTCAATGCCAGCGCGCGCAACAACGGCGCGAATGACATGCGCGGCCAAGTCGTCGGGACGCACGCAAGCAAGCGCGCCCCCGTGACGGCCAATGGGTGTTCGAATGGCTGCAACAATGGCGACTCTGCGGGACATACAAGCAATCTACAGCAGGTACCCCTAGCGCGGCATTGAGACTTTCAAGAGCTAATTTTCATAAATTTGAGCGCCGTTAAATTAAAAATTGCAACTTTGAAGCCAATAACTCCAAATTATATCCTTAACTAAAGTTAAAAATATTGATTCTTTTAATTGACAAGGCCAATTGGGGGGGTACGTTCAAATAGTTCACTGCGGATTTCGGGGTTCCCTTCCCAATACATCCCACAATCAGTAGTGAAAGATCGTTCCCTTTCTGTTCCCTTTCCCTTGTCTGGAGTCAAAAAACATGAAATCGCAATTTTTCGGGGCCGCAATTTTTTGCGGTGCAATCACTTCTGCCGTTTCCGCGGCAGTAACAAGTTACAGCGACTTTTCCTTCTGGACAGAAGATGTAGTTGCTAGTGGCTCCGGCGTTGCCACTGAAACCTTTAATTCCTACAGTGGTTTTTATTCAACCATGACTGGTTCAACCGGCGGCATTAATTGGACCGCTGACGCTTCTGGTGGTCTCTACTGCGACTTTGGTCTTTTCTCGACCAACGATCCAAATGTTGCTGCCACATTCACATTTGCACCTGGCGTGCAAGCTGTGGGCGGAAATATCTTTGGAACTGACTTCAACTATGGCAGCATTTCAAACGCCAAAATTAAAGTCACTCTCGCTGATGGCTCCGCCTATGTTGGCTACAGCAGTAGCGCCGCGGACTTTGTTGGCTTTGTTTCGGACGGAGCAGCAATTTCCAGCATGTCTATTTTGGCTACCAAGCCTGGTGTTAATGTTTATGTGAGCGCTGACAATTTGTACTTTGGTGTCACCGCTGTTCCTGCTCCTGGCGCCATTGCGCTTGTGGGCTTGGCTGGTCTTGTATCCCGTCGACGACGCTAATTGTATTCACCATTCCTGGAGGATTCGTTATGAAACTGACTTTAATCGCAAGTGCATTCATGTGTGGAGTTGTTGGATCAAGCGCCTCGGCGGCCGTGATTCGTTACACCAACCTTTCACTGTGGAGCGCAGACGTGGCAACGGCGGGCTCCTCAGTTGCAACAGAGAATTTTAATTCCTACAGTGGCTACTACGCAAATCCGCTCACCGGAAATGCTGGCGGAATTAATTGGTCGGCAACGGCCAATGGTGGCCTGTTTGTGCAATCTGGCAATTTCAAAGCCTTCAGCGCGAATACTGACGTCACATTCACCTTTGCTCCTGGCGTCATGGCCGTGGGTGGAAATATCTTTGGAACCGATTCTGGTTTCAACGCCATCAACAGCAAGATTAAAGTGACATTGGCTGATGGCTCTTCCCAAGTTGGAAACGCTGGAAATGCAGCATCTTTTGTTGGTTTCATTTCAGATGGCGCCGCCATTTCCAGCATCGTCGTTTCTGCCACCAAAACTGGTTCTGATGTTTGGGTGACCGCTGACAATTTGTACTTTGGCGTGACTGCAGTGCCGGCGCCTGGTGTGGCGGCGTTGCTTGGTGTAGCTGCTCTTGTAAGTCGTCGACGACGCTAAAATTTGACCTAAGTTGCCCCGCGTTTTGGGCATGAAGTCGCTTGAGTCCTTCCGACTCGGCGACTTTTTTATGCGTTGGCATTTTTAAATTGCGCAAGTGAACCAATGCAATGGTTGCATGAACATGCGTGTTGGCATGAATGCAGACATGTGTGTTGAGGTGAATGCGGCATGTATGCCAGTGGCAAGTCTTGTAACAAAAACAAAGTGTGATTTGTGGCGCCAAATGAAAACCGTGAATGGAATTTTTGCTCATGTGGTGTATGTATGAAGTGCTTGCAGAACAAGCGCATTTTGGAGTTCCCAAACTCAACCAAATTGCGTGAAGTCTGCGGCAGCGTTTCCCTTTTTACTTCATCTAAGACGGAGTTCCCACTCATGAAATCGAGCATTTTGGTTTCTGCGCTTTTTTGCGGAGCGATCACTTCTTCGCTTTCCGCGGCCATTGTCAGCTACACCGATCTTGGCCTTTGGAGCGAAGATGTTGTGGCATCTGGCGCCAGCGTGGCCACGGAAACATTTAACAATTACCACGGCTTTTACGCTGGTTCCATCACAGGAAGCACAGGCGGAATTGATTGGACAGCGACCTCGCCTGGCAACTTTGCCTGCGATGAAGGCTTGGTCACAACAAACAATTCCAACTCCCCTATCACGTTCACATTCAATCCTGGAGTGAAGTCCGTTGGTGGAAATATTTTTGCCACTGATTGGTATTTCGAAGCCATCACGGCAAGAATTAAAGTAACCCTGACCGATGGATCGGCGTACGTTGGCTACAGCAAAAGCGCTGCGGACTTTATTGGATTCATTTCCACCGGCGCCTCCATTGCCAGCATGACTCTGGTGGCTAGCAAGCCAAACACCGATGTCTATGCCACGATTGACAACATGTACTTTGGCGTTGTGCCTTCGCCTGGAGCGGTTGCTCTGATTGGATTGGCTGGCTTTGTAAGTCGCAGACGGCGATGAGAGTGATTGCGTCTTTGCTTTCCCCACAGAGCTGCCACCGTGCAATTGGACGGCAGAGCTGGCGGGTGCACACTGTCGCAAAGTTTGGTCAGGAATGAAACGCACTTGCGTGGACTGATGTGTCGCGCGCAGATTTCGTGGTTTGATCAAACGCCCCGCGGTCAAATCGGCGCGATATATTGCTGAACCCAATGCCCCCACTTGCACAACCATTGTTGAATGAAATCACCGCCAAAGTTGCCGCCATTGAAGGCGCCAATTCGGCCAGCGCAGGACCGCATTGGGGCGCCATGCACAAGTTGCTGTTGAAGGCCAAGGTGGACCCCGCCGCCATTATGCGTTTGGTGGGCGCGCGCGATGTGAAGGAATTAAAGCGAGTCGCGGCGCGCTTGCGCGGCGAAGAAGTTGCGGACGATGTGGTTGCGCCCGCGCCAGCCGCCGTTGCGGTGGATGCGTCCGTAATGCAAAGCGCTCTGAAAATATTCCGCCGCCGCGTCAAGTTTGCTCAACTTGACGCCGAAAGCAAGTTGGGCGTTGGACCCATGAGCGGCGGAGCGCAACACAAGATTGACGCCATGATTCCACCACGCGAATTTCCTATGCACGTGTGGGAAGCCTTGGTGCACGCTGGCAAGTTGCGCCGTGAAGGCGAAGGTTTTTACTCGCTTGTGGATGACAACAGCCAAGTGCATTGGTGAGTTGCGCGGCGTATTGATAAGTTGCACCCTGAATTGGTGAGTTGATCGCTTGGCTCAGCGGAAACTGAAACCAACTTTGCGGCGACAGCGGCCTAGCAACCTCAAGACATTATTTCACGAATGATGGCGGCGTTGAGAGCGACTTAAATTTATTTTACGACCGACGGTGGCACAAGTGGCTGCTCAACGCATTGGGTTGGACCACCATCTTTCATGATGTACACCTTTGAGTTGCCCTGATCGAACTCGCCGTCGGGTTGATCATCATTGGGACCGTCATCGCTGTCATTTTCGTAGCGTTCAACGCGAACTTCAAATGTGCCATCTTCATTTCGAATGGATGTCATGCCGTTCATACCGCGCATAGGACCTTGCATTGAACCTTGCATTGGACCTTGCATTCCTTTGCGACCATTTGGAATCACAATGTCGCCCCTTTGCATTGGGCCCATCATGCCCCTTGGACCCATTGAACCAGGCTGCATGGAGTCGCGACGAGATTGCGTGCGCTGGCCAAGAAAAAATGCCACCACTATGAGCAGCGCAATGACAAGCCCCCACACCAATCGATGAAGTCGTTTGACCGATCTTTCAAGTTGGACCAGTCGCTCTGCTCCTTGGCAAGAACCTGCCGTGCCCGCGCCAGAAGCAAGGGCGCAGGCTTTGCTCACGGATGCGTGATGGGCGTTGGTTTCTGCGTGCGCGTCGCGGGATGATGAGTCGGTCATGGTTATTTCCTTTGTTGATGTTCCCAAGCAAACAGATTTGCAATCATAACACTTGTACTGTTGCATTCGCGGATAGAAGCACAAGATGCATGGAACAATTTTCAACAGGAATGCCATGTTCTTTGGCGATCACTTGCGCGTAATCGCGCAACTGCGCCGCATGGTGCTGCGCGCGCTGCTGCTTCCACTCTTCAATTGTTTGCGTGGAGGAATCAAAGAAATCCGTTTTGAAATCGATAATTCGAGCACTTATCCAC
>CAIUGT010000006.1 GCA_903898755.1 uncultured bacterium
CGGATCCTTCGGAGCAGCACTGGAAGGAATCGCACAATCAGCGCAAAGAAAATCGCATCAATCAATATGCCAAGGTACATCGGACTAGATTTGCTCACCAAGGCCAATTTGTCGGCATTGAATGAGAGATCTTCAGCGACGAAGCAACGCAGTGGCCAACCAAACTCCGTCGCATGCCCGGTCGATATTGCAGTG
The DNA here is from genome assembly GCA_903898755.1 of uncultured bacterium. Taxonomy (GTDB): domain Bacteria; phylum Planctomycetota; class Phycisphaerae; order Phycisphaerales; family SM1A02; genus SYAC01. The sequence goes on from CAIUGT010000006.1 coordinate 196, forward strand.
GATTGCCTGATCCTTCCGTCCACTATTTTGGGATGTCCGTGTATTTCATGGGTGAAGGCAAAAGATGTGAATCCGAAGCCTTGAATTACTTCGCAAGTGAACGTGTCATACCCCTTCTTAGGTGAAGTCGTCGACATAGGCGACTCCCATGGGCGTAGCTGTAATGCGTCGTCACCGACACTCACACATTTTGTCAGGGGAATCGGAAGCAGGCACGCGATGCCAGCAACCATGAGCGTGATCAAGAACCCGGCAATGCAGGTCAATGCCCAGTTTATAAATTTTCGAAATCGCATTCCTTATGCTCCTTTAAAAGCAGCGAAGACGCTAGCACCAATGGCGGTTTCGATGATTGGTGTTCGCACAGCTTTTTTCGTTCAACATAATGAGAATACCAATCTCAATTAAAGCCATTCACATTCCGGAGCGACCGACTCCTTCCAAATCTCGCATGAAAAAATAAAAACGCCGCGCGCGAATCCGTATGAATTCGCCGCGGCGAGTAATGGAGCCGAGGGGAGTTGAACCCCTGTGCCGAAACGCCCTGACAAGGGCCTCTACGCGCGTAGTCAACTCTTTGATTTCGGATCACCTTCGGCTGTTGACCGCCTGGGATGACCCTATGCATACAAAGTGTCGCGGGAAACCGCATGCCAGGGTTTCTCCGCCAGTCCGATGTTTTTTGGATGACACTCCATCGGGCGTCAAGCGTCATCCATGCAGCCTAATTAGGCTGCGAGTGCGTACTGCGTATTGGCAGACGTCTTTTTGCATACTTTTTACGTGGCCAGCATGCTCCACGGCGCGCCACCAATGCCTGGAATCGCCCGGTCGATACCGGTACGGCCCCGTGCAAACAAATCAAACCATTCTCCAAGTTTCTGAGTGTAGCCACCTCTGCGGCGCAAATGAAAACACTTTCAAATTTTGAAGGGCGATTCGTGGGCAGATAGACGTGTTTTTGCTTGGATACGGCTCTATTGCCAACGCACTCACTTCGCCGCGGCTTCGGCATCCACGGCGCGGAATCTATTCAACGCGTTCAACGCCGCCACTTTGTAGCACTCGGCGAATGTTGGATAGTTGAACACCGTATTCACAAAATAATCCAAGCCGCCGCCCAAAGCCAACACCGCCTGGCCAATGTGCACAATTTCCGTGGCTTGGCTTCCAATGCAATGCACGCCCAAAAGTTTGCGCGTGTCGCGATGGAAAATTAGTTTCAAAACGCCTTGGTCGTCGCCACGAATTTGTCCGCGCGCACTTTCGGAATAACGCGCCACGCCAATTTCATAGGGCACCAAATCCTTGGTCAATTCCTGCTCAGTGGAACCAACCATGCTCAACTCGGGCACGGCATAAATTCCATAGGGCCAATATTTTGGAATAGCCACGTGTGGCAAACCAAACATGTCGCACGCGGCAATGCGGCCTTGCTCGTAACTGGTGGCCGCCAAGCCAGGCGCGCCAATCACATCACCCGCCGCGTAGATATTTTCAACCGTGGTGCGGTAGCGCTCATCCACTTTAATTCTTCCGCGCTCATCCGCGGAAAGACCCACCGCCTGCAAATCCAAACCTTCAACATTGCCTTGGCGCCCCGCGCTGGCCAAGACAACATCCGTCACAATGACCTTGCCACTTTTCATTTCAATGGTCACGGCGGGCTTGGGTCCAACCGAACGGCTGACGCTGGCCACCTCTTCATTCAAGCGGAAAGTCACGCCTTTTTTGCGCATTTGATGCACAAGCTCGTCCACCAATTCCGTCTCCATAAACGCAATCGGGCGATCGACTTTATCAAGCACGGTCACCTGCACGCCAATCTGCGCGAACATGCTGGCGTACTCAATGCCAATCACGCCGGCGCCGATGACCACCATGGTGCGCGGAATTTTTGGCAGCGACAAAATGGTGTCGCTGGTGAAAATACATTCCATGTCTGGAATCATCTTCACGGGCATGGCCGCGCGGCTACCCGTTGAAATAAGAATAAACGACGTGTGCAACGTGCGATTAATATCCATGCCTTCAACGTGGACTTCATTCGGAGTCACCAACCGGCCAAGGCCAGGAATAATCTCAATGTCGTTGCGGTCAAACTGATCCTGCACAACTTCACTCTCGCGCTCCACAACCAAATCAACTCTACTCAACAACGCCTGCATGGTTGGCCGCACGGGGCGCGTTCCCAAAGCGTGCATACTCAGCGTGATACTTTTCCGCGTCATGCTGCGCACGGCTTCGCGAAATGTTTTGCTGGGAATGGTTCCGGAATGAATGCACGCGCCACCAATGCCCGGACCCTTCTCCACCACGCACACGCGCTTTCCAAGTTTGGACGCTTGCACAGCGGCGCGTTGACCCGCAGGCCCGCTGCCAATCACAACCAAGTCATATTCATACATATCTGTCATAAGGTTGAGCGAGCATAGCGGCAAAGAGCGCACTTTTTATGTGGCGGTGAATTCAATTCCCTTGCTTCTTGCACAATTAAACCCACTCAAATCAGCCATTTCGCTTTGCAAAATCAACCATGACATCGGCCAATGCTTTGGCGCCCTCGACAGGCATGGCGTTGTACATGCTGGCGCGCATTCCACCCGTGGCTTTGTGCCCGGCCAATGCGGCAAGTCCAGCGTTGGCGGCTTCCTTCAAGAACGGCGCCTCATGCTTTGGATTGGCCGCGTGAAAAAGCACGTTCACAAAACTCTGACATTCCGCTTCAGCGTTGGCTTTCCAAAAACCATTCGAGTTGCGAATGGCCGCCAAAACCAAATCACTTCGCGTCTTTGCGCGGCGCTGCATTTCAACAAGTCCACCTTGACGAAGAATCCATTGGCACATCAAGCCAACGGTGTGCATGCCAAATGTGGCTGGCGTGTTCAAGCGGCTTTCCGCTTTGGCGTGCTCGTCATAGCGCAACATGCTTGGCAACTTTCTTACAGGCGCTTTCAACAAGTCGCGGCGAATCACCACCATGGTCATGCCAGATGGCCCAAGATTTTTCTGACCGGATGCGTACAAGAAAGCGCAGCCGTTCAAATCCAGTGGCTCCGAGTAAATGTCACTGCTTGCGTCGCGCGCCAACCATGCGCCCGCGGCTGGTTGTGGCGGCGCAACCCAACGCGTTCCCCACACGGTGTTGTTGGAGCAGTAATGCAAATAGGTTGATCCTGGCGTGGTCTTTAACTCGCCCGCACGCGGAGTGCGACGATATCCAAAGTCCGCACCCTTCCAAATTTCATTGATTTTTCCCACTTCTTTGCCATCGGCGATGGCTTTGGAAGTCCACACGCCGGTGTCTGGATAATCCGCGCTCGCGCCATCGGCAAGAAAATTCAGCGGCAACATTCCAAATTGCTGCGTGGCACCCGCGGGCAAAAACAACACCGCGTAGTCCTGCGAAATATTTCCAACTTTTCGAAACGCATCTTCGCTCTCTTGCAAAAGTTTCTCGAACAATTCACCGCGATGGGAAATTTCAAGAATGCCCGCGCCTCCGCCGCGCAGATCCACCAAGTCGGCTTGCAATTGCTCAAGCACTTCAAGCGGCATGGTGGCTGGACCCGCTGAGAAATTAAACACACGTCCACTTGCCAGCGGACGAACCGCGCCAGTGTGAACACGACCTTGGGTTGCATGACTCATGATTTCCTCACAATCGAAGTGATGTTTGCGCTTAACACATTGGTGTTGCGACGAATGGTGTTCATTTGTTCCTCTGAAGGAGTTTGATTCAAGTGAATGCGCGCCAACGCGGCCTCGCCACCATCATAAATAATATTTTCCATTTCCTCGGCGTTGATTCCAGCCTGACCCAACGTGTAGAACACATGCGCCAACACGCCTGGACGATTCAAATGCCGCACCGACAACAGCGTGGTTGCTGGTGTGGAACGCGCACGATTCACGCAGTTTGGCGCGGAACCACTCTGCAACCACTCGCGAATCACACGCACAGTTTCAACCGCCACGGCGTGGGTCGCCTGCGTGGTGGATGCGCCCACGTGGAATGTTCCGTACACGCCTGGCACCTTGGCAATGGCCTCATCAAATTTCGCGTCATCTTTGTCCGGCTCATGCGCGAACACATCAAGACCCGCGCGAATTCCGCGGCCACGAACCGCGGCCGCCAACGCCGCCTCATCCACAACGCGACCACTGGACGTGTTCACGAAAATGGAATTGGGTTTCAGCGCGTTTAAAAACTTCTCGCCAATCAACAAGTCGGTTTCTTCGTGCACGGCCAAACTCACGCTGACCACATCGGCCAACTTGGCCAAGTTGACAATGTTGGCGCAAAAGTGAACGCCCGCGGCGTCGGCCTTCTCCTCTGTCAGTTGACGGCTCCACGCCACAACGCTCATGCCAAAGGCCTTGGCGCGCCGCGCGATTTCCATTCCAACTTGTCCCAAACCAATCACGCCAAGCGTGCGACCATGTAAACCGGCGGCCTGCAAAAATTCCTTGCGCTTCCACTGACCCGCGCGCATTTCAATCACTTGATCAGGCAGGCGACGATCACACGCAAGAATGTGCGCCCACGCCAACTCCGCCACCGCATTCGCGTTTCGACCAGGGCAATTCGCCACGAATACGCCGCGACGACTGGCCGCGCCAAGATCAATTTCATCCACGCCAGCGCCGGCTTGAACCACCAAAGCAAGTTTGGGACTGGCTTCGATCGCGGCTTCATTCACAATAGTTTCGCGCACCACCAACACTTCGGCTTGCGTCTCCGCAAGTCGCTTGGCCAAATCTTTGGAGGCCAACTCTGGTTCGTACACAACCTCGCAACCCAAGTCTTGAATGGCCTGAACGCCGTTGCCACCGATGGTGTCGGCGACCAAAACTTTCACGGTGGTTCTAGGAATAAAATTTGGATTGAGACTGGCTTTGGAAAATACGGTCATATGCAGAGTGTATCTAGCCGATCACACAATCGATTGAATAAAAAGTCCACTTGGAATAGCCGGACTAAAAGTAATCGCGTGGTGCGGAATAGTTTCATTGCCCTGGGCAATTTCAAGAAGATCATCCATTGATGGAATCGCGAACACAAAGGCCGCCTGTGCCTCGCCGGAATCCACAAACTTTGTCAGTTGCGCAAGACTGATCACGGAATTCATGCTGTGAATTGTGATTTTTTCGCCGGCCTCGCAGGCGCCGATCCAAGGAGTGATCACGGCGCGCTCAAAGCGCGTGCGGGCCCAATTGACCGCAGCGGAATTGCCAGGCTTTATGGGCGGCAACCTTCTGCGCTTCCACGAACCTGTTGCAGACGCCCCGCCCGACTGTGTCGATTCTGCACAGACCATGTATGTGTCGAAAAAACCAGCGGGTGGATCGCCCACATTCTCAGGGCTATCACGCACGTTTGAATCTTGAAATTCGCTTAAATGCTTTTCAAGCAAGGCCGCATCGCCCCCCGACACCAAAATACGTGAGGCGCGAATACTCACACGCTCAATGGCGGTGAAGGCCACGGCCCGCAACACGCTTGCTGAATTGCCGGAGTGCGTGGCGCGCGCGAACATTTCATCGCCACTTAAAATGACCAGTGATTTCAGTTGACCAACAAGTTCCGTCAGGCGGGCCGTTTCCTTGCAAGCCCAAACCGTGTGCGTAGCGCCATCCTTGCCGACAAAATGCGTCAATGGCCGTTCATTGGTGACGCTCTGAATTAAATCCGACAACTCCTCATTCGGGTGAAAGGCCAACACTGGAATTTCCGCATGCGCTGCCAAGGCTTCATCACGAAGCCATGTTTGTCGCACCGCCTCCTCGTCGGACTTTTGAAATCGCAACAACGTGGAAAAAATACTCGCAGACATTTCCATGGCGGCAATTAAGGACACGGTTTTTTTCCCGGCGCGCGCATGGCGATACGCGTACATCTGAGGCTGCGCGTCTTGGCAAATCCATTTTTCGGATTTCATGCGCTCAAACAAACGAGTTCCCGCATTTGGCAAATTTAATTTTTCACGCACATCCGCGCGAATGACTTGTAGCCACGAGTTTGGAAATGCCTCCACTTTTTGCGCGGCATCTTTCAGCGACAAGCGCATTCCTGGCTCGCAAGAAATTTCAGCGCTCTTAGCTGCAATGGGTCGAAATGCCGCAAATGGGTGAATTTTGAACATGGAAATGAACTCACTTCAAATAATAGCCGCCGCCTAAATGCCTGTTTTGAATTGCAAAAGCGGGTTTTACCCCAAATAGTTCCGCCTGTGCGGGCGCAACTGGCACATTGGCGAAAAATTCCCCTAAGCAACTTCAGTCACTCCTTTCAATGACCGACCTCTCTTATGGCTTCGTTGTGCAAGCCACTCACTACACAAAACTTTAGAGAGGATGACATGAAACTTCAATCACACAATACCAATTCATTCGCAACCGCTTCACACACTGAAAAAACATCCGCTCCTTCCCGCCCCAGTGAACGCTTTGAGCGTCTTGCCGCACGCTTGCGTAAAGCCAGTTTAATTTGGGGCCAATCCGAACCAAGCTGCTTGCGATTTTCAAACGCCGATGAATGGCTCACGCGATTGGTCGCCGATAGTTCTTGGATACGCCGCTCTGTTGATCAAGTGGTCACACAGTGGCAAGCAAAGAGTTGCGCGCTTGCGGTCGAAGCCATTCCTGGCTGTTGGGTTCTACCCGCAGGACAAAAAATGCGATCAGATGGGGTGTCACAAGGACTTGTTGTTGCAATCACCAAAGACGCCATTGGCGCAAATGGTTCCTTGAACGCTCTATGCCAATCCGCGAATACCGACTTTGAATTAACGCGGGACTTATTGCAACGAGAACCCGCAATTGCTCGCCAAGAAATTCCACGCCTATGCGCCATGGTGTCACTGGTGCGTCCGGCGGCGCTGCGAGTTGCTTCCGCTGTTCCAACCGTGGAGGCGTTGCTACGCGCTGTTGAAACCGCTGACCAATCCATTCGCGGCCACAGTGAACGCACTTCAAATCTTGCCAGTCGTCTGGCCCACGCGTGCCACCTTTCTTCGACGGAACAGGAAACGGCGCGCGTGGCCGGGCTTCTGCATGATGTTGGAAAGATGGGAATTCCATCAGAAATCCTGCAAAAACGCGGTGCTTTGACCCAGGATGAGCGCACCTTGGTGAATATGCATCCCGAGATGGGGAAACAAATTGTGTCGGGACTTGGTGGCCTGGAGCGCACCGTGCCCGCGGTTCTGTGGCACCACGAACGCTGGGATGGCGCCGGCTATCCACATGGAATTTCAGGCGAAGAGATTCCCGTGTTGGCGCGCATCATGTCGGTGGTGGACAGCTTTGACGCCATGCGACGCAACCGTCCCTACCGCGAGAGCATGAGCATTCAATCCGCCTTGCAAGAAATTCATGAATGCGCTGGCGGACAATTTGATCCAAAGATCGCCAACACGTTTGTTGAAATGATCGATCGTGATCCAGCGCTCGCCGCGTAAAAAATATTCAAGAAAATTGTTTTCACCCCTTGCATCAAAATGCAAGTGTGGTCACAATAACTTCATGAACTTTGAAGCCAAGGAAGGCTTCGCTGGTCCTGATACCGCGGAGCATCATTACAAGACTCTGAAAATGGCGATTGGTTCTCTTGCCCCCTTTGATAGACAAGTTTTACAACTTCGCTGGGCTGATGATTTGTCGCGTCATGAAACCGCAGCGGTGCTTCATCGCGATGCTGCTTCCGTGCTTGCCGCTGAAAATCGTTTGCGCTCTTGGATGCGTCAGCAAATCCAAGTTGCCGAACTTGCTTTAGTTTGAACTATCGTTTGAGTTCGGCTTCAATTTGAATTCAATTGTTCCCCGGGTTCCCGACATGGTTTCTGCCCTTGTTGTGCCGCAAGCTCAACTTGAGTAACTCAAAAGAACCAACGAAACATCGGCGGAATCCACCACGTCATTGTGGTCCAAATCCGTTGGGCAACCCGAGCATGGACCAATATCCAGAAGCACCAAACTCACGTCGCCCGAATCGATCAAGCCGGAGCAATCCAAATCCTCGGAGACGCATGTTGGCAAGGGCCGCACTTTCATTCGCAAGTGCGCCGCCTCCGCCAAACCAAATTGCACATACGCATTTTCCTTGGCATAGAACGCCGGGTAGTTGCCGGACTGTTGCGCGACAAAAGTCAGACTGCTCAGCGAGAAAAATGTGCGCCCCGCGTTCACGCCCTGCTGTAAATAATTTTGAATGTTTGCGTCCGCCACGTTCACTTGAAATGTCATCACGCTGTCTTGCGGAATAAATTGTCCCGCGACAAGCCCCGCCACTTTCCCAACCGCGAAGACATTGGGTTGAAATCCAGCGCGCGGATGGTTTGACATGTCGACAAAATTATTTGCCTCGTCAAAGCATGCGGCGAACGCGTTGCGAACGCCGGGCGACAAGGAACTCAAGCCACTCGCGGCATAGGCGGAATTTTCTTTGAATGTTGCCGCGGTGAACCCGCCACGAAATCCAACCCCCGCAAGTTCTATGGGCTGCCCCGCATCGGGGTCGTTCACGCGCCGCGCATCGCCCGCGGGCAAAAACATTTGCCATGGATCGGATGTTGGGTCGTATGTCACAACCAAATCATTGGCGAATGAAATAGAAACCTCCGCCTCCAAAATCTCGTAGGGACCACTTTCAAGTGGAGCAATCGCGCCAGTATCAAACGCCAAAAGGATTTGCCCATCGCGCGAATCAAATTGCGTTTGATTGTCACGGTCGCTGCCAAATGTGGTCAAAACAGAGCGTGTTCCAGGCGTGCTGTTGAACGGATACATCCATCGATCAAGCGCAGGTTGGTTCAATTGAATATCAATCACGTCCGCCAGCGCTGGCGCGGCAATACAAGACAAAAAGGCGGAAATCAGAAGCGAATGTCTGCGATGCATTGAATAACTACCTTATACTCTCTCACCTTGTTTTTTCCATACAAACATAATTTAATTTGCAAGACAAAGCGAAAATGGGACCACGCATGCCCCTATTTCGCCTCTTTCAAGGGTGCAAAATATTTATCTCTACAGCGCAAGGCTTTCACGCTAGTTGAATTGTTGGTGGTCATAGCCATTATCGCCCTGTTGACCGCCGTTGTGCTGCCTTCACTTTCTGGCGTACGCAATCGCGCTGCGCAATTCAAGGAACTGAACGCTCTTCGCAGCACTTTGACCGCGTGGAATCAATATGCCACCGACCAAAAAGGCGCGCTGATTCCCGCCTTCTACGGCAACCCCCCGCTTGATGTGCTTCCCGCTTTTTACGAGGACGGCAAACCCATTCCTACCGATGTCTATGGCAGCCAGCGCGCGGTGGTGTGTCGTTGGCCATGGCGACTTGCCCCGTATTTAGGTCATGACTTTCGCGCGCTCACCATGCAGGATGGAGATGATCCGGTTCAGTTGGCCTCTGGAAATGATTTGGGAAAATATTTGTACTTCTCAAGTTTGTATCCATCATTTGGAATGAACGGCATGTGGGTTGGCGGCGATCAAGAACGCTACGGATTTCTTCCCGCTGAAATCAAAGGCCAGCGAAATCCATTCGCCAACTTTTATGTTTCTCGTCTCTCCACCATTCGCCACACGGAGCGTTTGATTGTGTTCGCATCAAGTCGAACCAATCAATCCGCCGGCGCAACCGATGTCTGCCGCGAAGGATATTTCCGCGTTGAAAGTCCAAACTGGATCGGGCCGCAGTGGTCCGCGTACGACCCGGATGTTGCGCAAAGTTGCGGCAATGTCAGCGCGCGATGGCAAGGCGCGGCAAGCGTGGGCACTGTCAATGGCGCGACCGAGTTGGTCCCTATTGAAGAGTTGCGCGACATGCGCCGCTGGGCCGATCAAGCGACGGATGCCAAATGGCACTTCTCGCCATAATTTCTCGCCATCATTTGACGAAGATTTTTCTTTTGACAAGTCGACTATAAAGTTGGCTGCGTTGTTGGCTGCAATGGTGAAGTAGCCGGAGTTGGCTCAGCGGCTGGATTTGGCGCTGGAGCGGCGGGCGCTGTATTTGTGTTCGTTGGTGCGCTGCTTGGCTGTGCGCTGCTTGGCGGCATCATTGCTGGATCTGCTGGCGGCATGACATTTGGCAGCGGCGATTTTATTCCAGAAATTGGCTCCACAACTGGACCAAGTTCAGGCATTTCAAACGGTGCCACGTCCGTGTTCTTCAGCGCGCTACCACTTGTATTGTCCGGCTGATTGCCAACAATATCGCCGTTGTTGATACCCCAACCGCCAAGGCCCTTGGTTGCATCTTCTGCGCTTGGCACCTTTAATTCGGTGGTCCAATTAATTTGCGCCTGGCCAAGTTGCGTGCCTGTGGCAAACGCCAAATCAACCAGTGAAATCTGCCAACCCGCAAGCGCCGTCACTTCTTTGCTTTGCGCGTCGCCCAAACGGCTCGCGGCGTCAAGCACATCCGTGCTGGTTCGAATGCCCAAATCAAATTGGCGCTTCTCGCCCTCATACGTTCTGCCGGCAAGCGCTGTCTCCAAACGCGCCGCAAGAATGCGCCGCCACGAGTTCTGCAAATTGTCCATGGCGTTGAACAACTCCTGACGAATTGTTTGCCTGCGCAAATCACGCGTAGCCATGCGCTGCAAACGATTCAACACCGCTTGCTGAATTTTATTTTTGGCTGCTTCGTTACCCAACGGAATTTTTGCATTGGCGCTAAATGTGTAGCCGTCGTCGTTTCCCAAATTCCAACTCTTGGAAAAATCATCCGAAGTACCTTGCACGTTGTATTGATAATCCACCGTGAACAACGGCAATGCGGCGTTGCGCGCCAAGTCCACGTTGGTTGCGTCAATGGCCAGTTGCAATTCCAATTCCAGCATTTCCATGCGGTTTTCCACGGCTTGTTGCGCCAGTTTCTCTGGATCAAATTTTAAACCCAGCGGCCTTGGATCCGTTGTTGTAATCACATAGGTCGGAGAGTCCATGTTTAATTCTGGATCGTTGATCAATCGCTTCAAATCACGTTGACGCAAGCGCAAACGATTGTCCGACACAATAATGTTTTCAATTGTGCTGCCCAAACCACTTTCAGCGCGAATCACTTCAATCTGCGCGGCGTCGCCAGCGCTCACACGCCTACGCGCGCGCTCAAGTTGAGCCAACGCAAGTTGGTATTGCTGCTGGCGCACATCCAACTCGCGCGCGGCGGCGTAAACATTCCAATATGACCTGTCCACATTGGCAAGCAAACGAATAGATTCCAACTTTGTGCGCGCATCGGCAATTTGACTGTTCAATTTTGCCACGCGAATGCTGGCGGTGTTGGTTTCAATTCCGGCTCCCCTCAACAGAGGTTGGCTAATGGAAAATGCAAGGCCACTTTGCCAGTTGTCAGTGCCCGTCGCGGCAGCCACGCTTGGATCATTTTCGGTAGCCAATACTTGCGGCGTGAATGTTCCACCCGTCGCCAATGGCATCATTAAGCCCGTCGTGAGTTGATCCGTCGCCAATAAGCCAGATGCAGGATCATTTCCCACTAAATTGTTGGATTGCTTCTGGTAATTGGCCGTCACTGCGGCCTCAAACTTTGCCTCTTCCTGACTCACTTGTGAGCGCGCGATTGCAGGCAAATACAACTGCACTTTCAAATCCAAATTGCGCTCCAACGCCGCGGATCGACACTCAGCCAACGACAACTTGCGCGTTGGGTTCGCTTCTTGCTTGGGCAACTTGTCGGCCGCCAAATTTTTCTCAACTTGTTGAAGAGTCTCTGGCACTTCAGAAGATTCTTTCACGGGATTGAAAGTTCCAACTTCATGAAGCCGCTTGGACGGCGCGGTGTATGGAGTTTCCGCATCTTGAAACAATTCATTTTGACAACCAGACAAAACCGCGCCACATGCGCAGCCAGCCAAAACAAAACCCGCACCGAGATTTTGAACCATGCGCATGTTGTGGCGCAAAGAATCAATCATGTCGCAACGCCTCGATTGGATCCAGCCTGGACGCCTTGATCGCTGGGAACATTCCAAACACAACACCAACCACCGCGCTGAATACAAACGCCAATGCAATAGCCCAAGAAGGAACAGTGGCTTGCTCAAGTCGTGCGCCAGGAATCATGCGAACAAGTATGGCAAATCCTTGACCAATCATCACGCCCACCAAGCCACCGGCCAGACACAAAGTGACGGCTTCCAGCAGAAATTGCAGCAAAATAGCGGCGGGCGTGGCGCCCACGGCTTTGCGCAAACCTATCTCGCGTGTGCGCTCGCTCACACTGACCAACATGATGTTCATAATTCCAATTCCACCCACCAACAAACTAATGGCCACAATGCCACCAGCCGCGGCGGTAATTCCGCTGGCGATGCTTTTAAATTGATTGATGAATTGATCGATCGCCTGCACGCGGAATGTTTCTGGATCGTCTGGTCCTAGTCCGCGAATTTTTTTCATGACGCGAGTGATTTCCACCTTGGCGTCGTCGGCCTCATCGGGACTGTTGGCCATGGCCACAATTTGCATGAAGTAGTCGCGCTCTTGAAACTTTTCCATAAGCGGAAACGGTATGAACAATTCCGCGCTGATGGTGTTGAAGCCCGTCATGCGCTCCGTAATAGTCTCCACCACGCCAACAATTAAAAATCGCCGGCCACCAATCACCAAGTGTTCACCCACGGGATCGTTTTTTAATTTCAAATCTCGAATGGCCAAATCATTCACCAGGCACACCTGGCGCGCGTTGTCAATGTCGGCACTGCTAAACGGCCGCCCCATGATCACTTGTCTATTTTCAGTTTTGTGCCACGCCGGCCACATGCCGGTCACACTGACACCATCAAGAGTTTCATTGGTGCTTTGCACGCTTAAACTTGTTTGACTGATGGGCGTGACGCACTTCACGCTGCGACATTGCTCCTCAATGGCCTTGGCCTCACTGGCGCGTAAACGCACCTTTTCCCAAGGGAATCGATTGCGCGGCGCGTTGTCTGGCCGACTTGGCCACACATATAAACGCGCAGCGCCGAAGGTTTCAAATTCTTTTAACACCTGCGTCTTCAAACCTGTCAGCGCCGCAATGACCGCGGTGGTGCTCGCGACGCCCACAATAATTCCAAGCGCCGTCAATGCGCTGCGCAACTTGTTGGCCCAAATTTGGCGGAACGCCAGCAGAATGCTCTCAAAATAAAACAGTGGACTTAACATGGGGTCATGCTCCGCCGCGCTTTGGCAATTGGACCCACCGCTTCATCTTGTTCAACAGCCAAATCACTCAAGATCAATCCATCGCGCAAACGCAACACCCGTTGACAATGCGCTGCCACATCATTTTCGTGGGTCACCATGACCACGGTTTGTCCATCGCTATGAATTTTCTCAAACAACTCCAAAATTTCACCCGTGGTGACGGAGTCCAAATTTCCAGTCGGCTCATCCGCCATTAAAATTTTTGGCTCGGTTAAAATTGCGCGCGCGATGGCCACGCGTTGTTTCTGTCCACCGGACAACTGGCTTGGTCTGTGGTCCATTCGATCCGCCAAGCCAACGCGCTCAAGCACTTCTTTGGCAATTTGACGGCGGCGCTTGCGCCAACCCCAGCCTTGACCTTGTGAATACAGCAACGGCAGTTCCACATTTTCCAGCGCCGACAATCGCGGCAACAACTCAAAACTCTGAAAAACAAAGCCAATTTCTTTATTTCGTACGGCGGCCAACTCGTTGGAATCAAGCTCGCTCACCAAGCGTCCACCTAGTTTGTATGTGCCGGCAGTTGGTTGATCAAGGCAACCAAGCGTGTTCATAAGCGTGCTCTTGCCACTTCCCGACGCGCCCATGATGGCCACCATTTCGCCTTGAAACAAATCAAAATCGACTCCGCGTAAAGCATGAATGGTCTCAATGCCAACTCGATAGACCTTTGTTAGTCCCCGAATCTCAATGAGTGGTTGGCTCATGTGATTATCCAATACGAATTCCACCGCCACGACGACCACCGCCGCCGCCACCACCGCCTCCACCGCCGCCGCCTCCGCCGCCATTCATGCGGAATCCATCTTTCATTTCTTCTTCTTTCACGCGGTCGCCCTCTTTCAAAGACTCAAGCGAACGATACGGACCCGTGACCACTGTCTCGCCTTCTTTTAAACCTTGCACAACAATGGTGTCTGACATGTTGCTGGCGCCGCTGACCACTGGTCGCAGTGAGACAATTCCATCTTTGACCACCAACACGATTGGCGTTGTCAATTTTGTTTTTTGCACCAAAGGATCGCTGGCCACCGCCTTGGGCAACTCCTCCACCTTGCGATCGACAATGGCCTGACTTGGAACAACAATTCCGTCAGTGCTTGCAACATTTAAATCCACGTTGCCTGTCAATCCACTGGGAATCACTTTGCCCTTTAAATCAAGCGCAACCAGCACTTTAAAGGTGCTTGTTCCATCTTTCTCAAGCGTGCGCGCCAGGGCCACTTCCTCCACTTTGCCAGCAAATGGTTGATCTTTATACGCGTTGATAAAAACTTCGGCGGTTACCCCAACTGCGATGCGCGCGATATCCGTTTCCGACACGCGCGCGTTCAAGCGCATTTCACCCAGGTCGGCCACCGTCATAATGCGAGTGCCGGCGTTATTCATGGTGCCCACCATGACCAGTTCGCCCACCTCGGCGGTCAACACGGTCACCACTCCATCAATGGGACTGACAATGACCGTCTTGCGCAACTGCTCACGCGCCTGCTCAATTTGAGCTTGACTTGATTCAATGGTCTTCTGCAATTGAGAAAGCGTTTGTTCCGCCGCGTGCAACTGTGATTCCAAATCCTTTGTCTTGGTTTGCGCGTCGTCAAGCGCCTGCTTGCTCACATCCCCCGTGACGAACAAATTTTGCTGGCGCGCCAATTGCAATTTTGAATTGGCTAAATTTTCCTGCGTTCCTAAAATACGCGATCGCTCAGATTCCAAGCGAAACTTTTCGCCGTCACGGCGCGCCTCGGCGCTGGTTAATGCGGCGGTTAAATCACGTCCGTCCAATTTCACAAGCACATCGCCCTTCTTCACTGGCGAACCCTCGCGCAGCGGCAACTCAAGAATCCGCGCGCTGACTTCCGCGCTCACATCTACCTTGCGCTTGGGTTCCACAGTGCCTGGCGCCGAAACAGATTCAACCAAAACGTCCTTCTTGGCTGTGGTTTGCCGAACTGCAATAGCGTTGGCGTCCGAGTTGGGCCACATCCAATAAGCAACAAGAGCCACGACCACAACCGCGACGCTGGAAATAATAATTGGCTTTCGCATAAGGATCCCACCATTCTGTGGTGGGTCATTTAGAGTAGCCCATCAATCCCAAACTGTCACATAAAGAAAACCCCCCGGCCGTAAGGCCGAGGGGTTTGTAAGCACCAAACTTATTGTGCGGCCTTCAAAGCCGCGTCAAACTTATTGGCAAGGGCCAGTGCTCAGGAGGCACAGTGACACGTCGCCTGAGTCAACTTCACCTGAACCGTCCAAGTCAGATTGGCAACCAGGGCATGGACCAGTGTCAAGCAGACAGATTGACACGTCGCCTGAGTCAACTTCACCTGAACCATCCAAGTCGCCGTAGCAAGCCGCAGCCAACTGACCCTTCAAGTTGAAGGCGCAGTTGTAAAGCAAGCCCGCCGGATCACCATTCTGCACGCTGTAATTCACGCCAAGGCTGTAGAAGCACATCTTTGGACCAGCGCCAATACCACGCCACCCGTGTTGCGTGCCCGCTGGCCAAGTGCCTTGTGAAGATGCACCCGCTGCATTGGCTGCATCAATCACAACCTGCGCAGTGGTTAATTGCTCTACACCGGCTTCTCCGTACATTGCCCAAGCGAACGCCGCGCCACTTGAACCGTCAGCATATTCACCGTAGCAGGTGAAGTAGTAACTGCCAGCTTCAAGTGTGAATGGGGTTTCAATATCAATAAAGTGACGCTCGCCAATGCTGTCGCCAACATCAGCCCAGTCATTCACAAAGTCGTGAGCAACTGAACCTTCAGCAACAACTTGACTTTGATCAAAGTCACCTGTTGAACCGAATGGACGACCGTTCTGACCATACGCGCCACCTGAAGTGTTGCGATTAATGACCTTCCAAGCAATGACATCAGGACTTGAACTGTCAAAGGCTGCGAAATCGAAGCCGTCAACGGAGCCTGCAGTGGTCATTTCGAAAGGAATCAATGACCAACGCTTTGGATTAGCAGCTGAGCTGTAACCCGAAACCAAACCAGTATTGGTGTTGGTTCCAGCATTGACGCAGTACTTCTGAGCACCATTGTTCACAAACACCGCGCGGAAACTAACTTGCATGGTGCCGGCAAAGCCGTCAGCTTGTGTTTCCAAGGTGCTGTCATAGAAGGAACCAACACGGATCAGCCAATAGGTGTTCGCTGGAACACCAATCAGGTTGATACCAGCAGGGCCAGCAGCATCCACTGTTCCGTCAGCATTGTCATCGCAATTATCATCGCGGCAAGCGACGTACTTGCTTGGAAGATCTTGAGGAGAGCCAATATCATTGCTTTCACCAAGGTTGTACAAGCTCATTACTGAGTCGCCGGTGTTGCCTTGACCACACATGTTGATCAAGAGTTCACCTGGAGCAACGGTTGGTCCAACTATGTACCAAACGTCGTGGCTGTAAGAGGATGAGCAAAGCTTCACAACATCGTTTGGACCGTCGCTGTTTGCATGCGTGCAATCAAATGACGCAAACGCTGGGAAACCAAACAATTGTGCTGCTGTTGTTACGCAATCATTGGCGGCACCAATCCAAGGTGCATCACATGTATAGATGAAATTACCGCAGGTTGTAACGCCTTCGGCAACGCAACTTGCATCCCATGCTGAATCGCAGCAACTTGGAACAAAGCCGCAGACGTTTTCGCAGCATGCGCCGTCAGAGCAACCGCCTGTACCACTTGTGGTGATGCAGTCGTTGGTTGCTGTTGTGCATGAGGCATTGTCATAGGCGCTAATTGCAACATCTAAGCCGTATGACAAAGGACCGACATAGGTGTAGCCAACAGGCGCATCAGATTCAAATGGAGATGAAACAATGATGAGCAATTCACCAGCCGCAACTGGGAAGCGCGATTGCTGGCTTCCGTTGGCGTAGGTGTAAAGAACATTATGTGGGCAACCAGTGAGGCCATACTCGCCGACTAAGTCGGTGGCAGTGGCAGGGTCGCTACCTTGTTCCATGAAAATCAAGTCGTATGTGTTCACGCCGTCCATTGGAGTACCCGTTGCATCGGACATACTCAGGGTGACGGTGACGTAGCACGCATCGGTGACTGAGAACAGAATCCAGTCCAGATCGCGGGAATTTGGGTCGCCGCCGTCGCAAGGACCGTTGTAGGTACCTACGACACCCTTGACGCGGAAGGAATCGCCAGGATTGAAGTCGCCGGCTTGCAGGTACATATAGTCGCCATTGGCATCGAGCTGATTCCAACCACCGTTGTCATCAACGCCGCCAGTAGGGCTGCAATCGGCTCCTGAGTCGAACTCTGTATCGGTGAAATCACCGCCGCTGTTTGAATCACATTGGGCGAATGCGCCACCAGCCACGAACAACGCTGCTGAAGCAACGAATCCGTATGTAAACTTGGAATAACACTTGGACATTTCAATTCTCCTGTTTGGTGCAACCGAATCCTGCGTCCTTGATTTCTCCGCCATAGCGACGTCACTACAGCTCATAGATATAGACGCAATCCAACCTAACTACGGCTAAACCTAACTCGTGCTTAACAAGAGTCCAATTAAAAATAAAATAGTTTTATGATTTTTTAACAATCTAGCAATACGTTTGCCGGGGGCATGCGTGGGCAAGCATTGTGTTCTGCTGTTCTTATGGAGTTGCGAAACCAAAAAACCAGTAAATACAGCCAGAAATACTAGTTTTTTTCAATAGTTGCTGACAATCCTTTGGACTGCAGCTGATCGCGAACTAATTCCGCATGTTCGCGGTGAGTTTGAAAGACAATCGCAGAACCGTGGTTATGAGTCTCTAGAGTTCGCTCTGTAGCGTCTTTGGCGGGCAATCTGACCAACTGAACCAAGGTCGAAACGACATACACCATGTCATTTTTGTTGTCATTGTGAAGTCGAACCGCCCACTGAGGCATGGCTTGACTTGGACGGGCGAGTGTTTCTACAGGCAATTCAAGAGTTTGGCTCATAGGAGCATAGTGACGAAGATGTGCGTAAAATGCAAGCAAAAAATGAAATTTCATTCCGCGCGGACATTCATGCGACCACGTGTCTTGGTCAATGCGCTTGGGTTAGGCGCGCCAATCAATCAGTACTTTTCCAAATTGATCCCCTGCTTCAAGGCGCGCGTAGGCGGCGCGACCGTCTTTTGCGTGGTGGGTTGAATCAATCACGGGCTTCAACGCGCCGCATTTGTAAAGCGCCATCACGGCGCGGAATTCATCCATGGAACCCATGGTTGAACCCAAAATGGAAAGTTGATTCCAGAACACGCGGGCGAGATCCGTGACGCCGTCGCTACCTGTAGTGCAACCGCAAGTGACAAAAGCGCCGCCGCGGGCCAGGCTTTGAATGCAACTTTGGTGAACAGCTTTACCAATGGAATCAATCACCACATCAACGCCGCGGCGATTGGTTGCGGCGCGGACTTGCTTTGACCAATTGGCTCCGTCATCCAAAATGCAATGATTGGCGCCAAGAGATTTGGCTTTTTCCAATTTCCAGGCGTGCCGACTCGTGACAATAGTTGTGCAACCGAAATGTTTTGCAATGGCAAGTGCGGCAACAGCGACGCCGCCGCCAATTCCTGTGATCAACACTTGCGCTCCTGGCGTAACGCGCGCGCGTGTAAGCAACATGCGGTACGCGGTGAGATGGGTCAGACCAATCGCTGCTGCCTCAGCGGGATCATGCTGCGCAATATCAAGAATGTTGGTGACGGGCGCGGTGAAAAATTCCGCATGCGTGCCGGGCGAATGCTCGCCAATCATGTGAATGTCTTCGCCTGCTGGATTGTGATTGGGCGTGTTGACGGCGGCTTTGGAAATTGCGGCCATAAGAATGACGCGCTTGCCAAGCCACGCGGAGTCCACGCCCGCGCCAAGTTTGACCACCTTGCCCACGCCGTCGGAACCGCCAACGGTTGGCCACTTTGTGTCAATACCAGGCATGCCGCGTCCAACCCATAGATCCAAATGATTCAGCGCGGACACTTCTGTTTGAATTTGCACTTCGCCGGCGAGTGGCTCAGGCGTGGAGCGGTTGGTGACAAAGTGCACATTGGGGGCGACGGGTGTTGCTTGTTTGGCAATTTCAAGGGCGCGCATGAACAAAGTGTAACCATGGTGCGTGCACCTGATGGTTGATGGCGTGAAAGCGGTCGGCCTGGCAGAAGTCGCGGAATGGATCATTTGAAAATCGTCCGCGCCATGAATGCGCTGAGGTATTGAATAGACTTGCGTGAAGAATGAAACCCACTTTGCAACAACTCCTTCCATCCACAATGAAACACCTTTTGCACATCAACTCTTGCATGCGCGTAATGGCCAGCGTTGTTTTGTTTAGCGCATTCGTCACCACGCAAGCAATTGCCGTTGAACAGGCGAAGCCTGTTGGTAAACCAATGCGAGCAGCGACAGCTCCCGCGGTCAATGCCAAAGTCATCGCCGCGCCTGCGGGATTGGATTTTGGAGTTGTGGCGCCGCACACTTTGCTGGAAGGCAATTTTAAACTTGTAAACACGTCGGACAAACCGCTGAAAGTATTGGGGGCGCAGCCATCGTGCCAATGCACCACGATTGAAATCACGGGCAAGGAAATTCCTGCGCAAGCCAGCGGCGTGCCAGGCGTGCTTGAAGTTCCAGTGACCATGAAGGTGAGCGCCACCGGAATAAAGACCGCGCAAGTGAAAGTGGTCGTTGAAGGCGAACCCCTGCCAATCACTTTGGATTTGCGAGCGGAAGTTGCCTATGCGGTGCGCATGGCCATTGCGGACGCCGCTGGAAATATGCAACCCTTTGTAGACGCCGCGGATGACGCTTCGCGCTTGAACGGCGTTGCGCAAATTTTCAGCAGCGATGGAAAACCGTTTCGCGTGTTGAGCGTGCAAGGCGCGCCGCCGGTATTTGTAAATTGGAATTCGCAAAGCGACGCGCCATTGGCGAAGTACCAGGTTCAATTTGCGCTTGTTGGCGAGCCATGCGAAATGGTTCCTAAATATTTGCTTGTGGAAACCGACCGCGCCGACGCGCGCATGATTGACGCGCGCGTGCGCCACGCATGCACCAGAATTTCTCCAGCTCTTGAAATTGCAGAGTTTCGCTGCAACGCTGGAGTCATCGCGGCCGGCGGCGCGGCGACGTTTGATATTGAAATCAAGAAAATGGGAGGCAACAGAATCGCATCGGTGAAGGCGGTCGATGCAAAGTTTGCAGCGGAATTGGTTGGTCAACGCGCCGATGGAAGTTCGTTGTTGGTCACGATTCGCTTGACGCCAGGAAAGGAAGTCAAAGGCGTGTTCATGACCGCGGTGCATTTGATTGCCGCGGACGCCAACGGGCAACCATATATGACGCAACGACCAGAAGCTGGTGCTCCAGGTCAGCCACCAAAAATCACAACGCTGCCCGCGGAGGTTGATTTATTGGTGTACGGAAAAGTGGAATAACCTGAGCATTGCGCAGCGCACATGAAAATGCGCTTCATGAAACTCTCATTTCATTCGCGCGGGTAGAAGGCCGCTCTGCGTCACGCGCGGATTTAAAAAACAAACGAGAGACGCACCGTAAAAATCCAAGCGCCTGGAATAGTTGCCGAGGGGACGGAACTAGGCTGGCTTAAATATTGCATGTCAGGCTGGATTGAAAACCACGGTGTGATTTGCATGCAGTAGAAGGCTTCCAAAATGGCCTCGGAGGAACCTGGCGATGTAGTGAGATTTTCATTGCTCGTGAATTGGTTGTAGGCCCACAGAAGGCCGACCGTATCGGAGGGGCGCGTATCAATCACGCCTTGCCACTGCGTTCCAAGCATAAGGCCCCACTGCGAAGGATTGCGATTGGGATCGCTCCAACTGAATTGACCAAACAATTCAAGTCCCAATAATTTGCCTGGACCGTCTGGATCAAAAATATGCTGATTGGCGTAGGCGTACGTTCCTGTTGGTCCACCGCCAACGCCTGGACCATTCACGCCTGAAATGTCGGTATACCCAAGTTGCTCGAACCAACCCGCACGAAACTTTCCCGAATGTTCGCCAATGATCCAATCGGGACCAGCCTCGGCGATTAAAAAATAACTGCCAGGATTGTCCCACAGAAAACTACTCAGGCCGTGCGTGCCAGTGTCAGAGCCAACAAATCCTGTGCTTGGATTCGCAAAATTACTGGAGCCGTCGAAGAACCCAACTCGAGCGTCGAATTTTTCAAGCGGCTTGGCGAGAATTTCCACTCCGCCCGCCTGGCGCGGATAGGTGGGCATGTCTTGCACCAATGCGGCTGGGTAATAAGCCGAACTATTGACAAAGTTCAAACCGGTGCATGGAACTGCAAAGTCAACATTGGCATCTATTTTTCCAAACTTCACCTTCAGGCGGTCGCCCAGAATTTCTTGTTGGTACCAATACTGCCCAAGTTGCGTGAATGATCCAAATGAATTGAGGACGTCGTAGCCCCAATAGTCAGGAACTAATTCCGCGGGTGAGCGTGTTTGATTGGCGGTTTGAAAATCAACAAAAATGGTGCCGCCCTTCAGACCGAAAAGTTTTTCCGTATCACCCGTCGCGTTGATGTCGAACAACGAAAGCATGGTGAAGCCGTTCACCTGTCCGCCGTTGAGCACATTTACAAAATCAAGCGTGCCGGTTCCTTGCAACGTTATGCCCGCGTTCTGAAGTTTGGAACGCGCGCCAAAAAAATCACCCGTCATGGTGTTGGATTCCCATGGCCAAGATCCGCCCAAATTCAAGTCGGCGGCGCCAGCACTTTGCGGCCCTACTGTTTCTCCTTGCTGTTGCTGCAAAATGGTTTGCTGTTGTTGAACTTCAGATTCTTGCGTGTCGGTCGCGGGATTGTTTGGTGCTTTGGGCTGGTCACCCACGGGATCAAATGGTTTAGGCATGGAACCAGTTTGCGCAGAAGCCGCAGGGGCGAGCATGTACAACGCCAGCGAAATACTTGTCACCAAGACATGCAAACGCGTGTTCAGAACCATTCAGTAGTTATAACTTATTTTGCGCCGCATAGAAGATATAGTTTTGATATGAAAATTCAGTTGTGGACCACAATCCGATGCCACTATTTGAATGCGATCTATGCGATGGCGTGTTGTATACATTTTGCATCGCCCTGCGCGGCCATGCTGAATGCCGCGCCGCCAATTGAACCGAGCAAGTTGACCGCGAATACAACGGAGGCCATTTCACAAACTCAACACGTAGCGCCACCAACTGCGGCGCGCGCCACCACGCTGGATTTGCCTGCTGTAACTGTTTCGTTTGATCCCCCGCCGCCAGTCATTCGGCGCGTGACCACCAACCCAAATCTGATTCCAATTGCGCCCGCGACATTTGCGCACGCTCTTGAAGCGATTGACAAAGGCATTGCATTTTTAAAGTCGTCACAGTCAGCCAGTGGTGGATGGATGGAAGGCGTTGGCGCGGCGCCAACAACACCCTTGCCAACAAATGGCACAACTGGCAGTGATGCAAAAGCAAACGCAAATCAAACTGGGGCAAATAGCGCAGCAAGCGCGGCGGTCACCGCGCTTGTGGTGCGCGCCTTTGCGCAGCGCGGCCTGAACATTCATAGCGACGCCGCGCTTGATCGCGCAACCGCGCGGCTTGTTGCGTTGGTCACTGGCAAAAATGGTTTTGAACCCGACTCCAGCGGTGGCATGGCAACCTATGTCGCGTCTTGCACCGCAATGGGTTTGGCCGCGCTTCAAGAAGCAAAATATGAAATGACATTGGCGGCCGCGTTGGCGTGGATTCGAGAAAGCCAGTGGGATGAAAACGAAGGCATCGCGCCCACCCAAGATTGGTATGGCGGCGTGGGCTATGGCAGCAAGGGGCGACCAGATTTAAGCAACACGCAACTCATGCTTGACGCTCTTCATGAATCCAACGCCACCGCGAAGGATCCATCGGTTGAGCGCGCCGTCATTTTCTTAACGCGATGCCAAAATTTAAAATCAACCAACGCGGCGGCGTGGGCGCAAGCCGGCGCAAATGACGGCGGCATGGTGTACACCCCCGCCAATGATGGCGAAAGTTTTGCCAGTGAAATGGCGAACGAAGGACGCGCCGGAGAAAAGATGCCGCCTGGAACACGCGCGCTGCGCAGTTACGGAAGCATGACCTACGCCGCCTACAAAAGCATGTTGTTCGCAGGTCTTTCCAAGAATGATCCGCGCGTGCAAGCAGCGCAGAAATGGATTGAAAGCAATTTCACATTCAGCGAAAACCCTGGTTTGGGTCAGCAAGGGTATTACTACTACATTCATGCGGCCGCGCGCGCCATGTTGGCTTGCGGCAACGACACCCTGACCGACACCGCGGGCACAAAACATAATTGGCGCGAAGAGTTGATCGATTCCATTATTGTTCGCCAGCGCCCAAATGGCTCTTGGCAAAATCCAGAGACGCGTTGGATGGAGGACTCGCCGGATCTTGCGACCGTGTTCGCCGTGTTGGCGCTTGAAGAGGCCATCAAGCCTGTTCTGATGTCACAATAAGTAATTCAGCGAGATAATTGCGCAAATTATTCAGCGTGTTTCAAGCCGCGCAGATTCAGCGGCGGTTCAACTTTGCGGTTCGCCATGCATAGGCGAGTGCGCAGAGACAAGCCGTCGGGACCATGCCGCGCCTTGTATAGATGCAGCAAACAACAGTGCACCAGTTGCTTGATGCGCTGAAGTGAACACCACTTCCCAAATTGGAATGACTTGGTCCTTACGCATCAACACGGCGACATATGAAATCAAACCAAGCAGGACTTGCGCGATCAAAATAGTGATCATGACCGCGGCACATGCGCCAAGCACTTTCAATGCGGGATTGTCACGCGCCGTGGCTGACATGCGACTTGCGGCAAGCAATACCGCAAGGACCGCGATGATTGAAAATCCAACGTGACCATGCATTGCCCAAATTGGGTGATATGCGGGGTGCCCATCATGTGGTGGCACTTGCAAATGTCGATAGCTTGCGCCAAGAAAAAGTTGAACCAACAATACAAACGGCGCCACCATGGTGAGAACTCGCACGCTTTGCGCACCGGCAAAATTCTGCAGCTGCAAAGCGGATTTCCATTTCATGGTCAACAGCGCAGCCAGCAACACCATGGTTGCGAACACAATTTGCCCAAAGATTCCGTGGGCAATGGCGATCAATGTACTGGGTGAAAGTTGCGCGGTCTCTTGGCTGAGCGTCAGCGTTCCGGTGACGCGCAGTCCTCCCATCAAGCCTTGCACACACACCATGAACAAGGCGAAGCATGCCAGCGCGCGCACCCATGGGCGGCGGTCCTCACGAAACACAATGAGCACCATGGTGAATGTGGTCACGCCAACCAACATTCCAAACAAGCGATGCGCGTGCTCGTAATAGACGCCGCCTTTCATTTCGCTCACGGGATACAACAGCATGTTGTGGCCGAACGAATTGGGCCAATCAGGAACGGCAAGACCGGCTTCAAGACCCGTGACAAGTCCGCCGGTAATGAGCAGTAAGAAAATTGTTGCCGCGGCCACCATGGCGAACAACGCCGCGGGCGCGGGCCAAGACCATTGCGCGGTTGTTGCGGCACCACTGTTTGTAAAAATTCGCGCGGCAAGCCACGCCCCAAACATGGCCAAGACGCCGCTACCAACAAACATGCCAACACTCCAAACCGCGCCTTGAATAATCATGGACACGTCATTGCTGCCCCCGCCAACCAAAGCGCCTACCACCAACAAGTTCACAAATCCAGAGACACATCCCACGCCAAATGGCGATGCGTGATCGCGCATTGCGCGCGCCGCCACAAATCCAGCGGCAACCGGACACGCCAATGTCAGCGCAAAGAGCACGTCGCCAATAAGTTGGCCTGGTCCAATCATTGCTAAATACGCCAACGCCCACTGCGCCGCGGTGGTGGCAAAACCAAGCGCCAATGTTTGCGAACGCAATGCGCGCACAATCAGGGTCAACACCAAAAGTCCTGCGATTCCAATGCCAATCGCAATGGCAAGCGCGACAGGATTCGAAGTTGTGGACGCGAGCATGATTGAGTTCATGAAGGTATCTATAGTAGACGCCTTGGCTACAAACGGTCGACCCGCACACAATGAATTCATTCAATGAAAATCCAGAATTGGACACCGAGCGCGCCGCAATTGCGCCATCAGGAAATTTTGCGTCGGATTGGAGCACGCTGATCAAAGCGCGTTTGAGTTTGTTGGTGCTAGCCACCACCGCGGCTGGATTTGTGATTGCGGAACCCAATGCGATTGATTGGGCTCGCTTCAATTGGACATTGCTGGGAACATTTCTGGCCGCAGCCAGCGCGGCCGCGCTGAATCAATGCATTGAAGTGCGACGCGACGCATTGATGCATCGCACCTCGCGGCGGCCAATTCCCGCTGGGCGCGTTCCGCTGATTGCGGCCGTTATTGCAGGCGTGGTGCTTGGCTACCTTGGCTGCTTTGTGCTGGCCACGCAAGTCAATTTAATTTCAAGCGCTTTGGCTGGGCTGACCATCATTTTATATGTGGCGGTCTACACGCCAATGAAATGGATGAGCTCACTGAACACGTTGGTGGGCGCGGTTGTTGGCGGAATTCCGCCCATGATTGGATGGGTTGCGGCCACGGGGAATATTCAACAAGGAGCGTGGATTCTGGGAACGATTTTGTTTGTCTGGCAACTTCCACATTTCTTCGCACTGGCGTGGCTGCACCGAGTGGACTACCAACGCGGAGGATTTCAAATGCTGTCCGCCATGCCTGGCTCGGAACATTTGGCGGCGCAGACAAGTTTGCTCAGCGCGTTGACGTTGGTGCCGCTTGGTTTAATGGCCACATTGCTTGGGCTTGCTGGCATCACCAGCGCGATCGTGTCAGGTTTGGCTGGTCTTGGATTTTCCTATTTCGCGCTGATGTTTTTGCGGCGCGTCGACAATGCGTCGGCGCGCAACATGTTTTTCGCTTCGCTGATGTATTTACCCGTTGTGTTGGGAACCATGGTGGCGGACCGTGGATCCATCGCGGTCAATGCGGCGGTACGCGGCGGCCGCGATGTGATCATTGATCTGCCAGCAAGCGCGACCCCAGAAACGCAAAATAGAATTTCAACGCAAGTGGCACCAACCACAACACAAGAAATTCTGCGAGCAAAAATACCTGCGCCGTCCAGCACAACAACGCCAACACAACCATGAGCCAGAACTCCCCTACCGTTCGGCCCTCGCTCACATTTCGGTCTGGTGGTTGGGTGATTGCTTTGGCTGGCGTGTTGGTGCTGCTCATTCTTGTGTGGGCTTTCGCTGGTATTTTCACGGGTCATCGACCGAAAGGCGATGGCCAATCGGTGAACACGTATGGATTTGATTTGTCCAATCTGCAAACCAACAGCGGCGCATTTGTTGCCAGTGGAAATCCGCGCGACTTTTTGCGCTCGCTTGATCAACCAAAAGTTCTGCCTGGCCATGAAATGTTGGCCTACAACGCCAAACTGCGCTCCAAATATGTCGTGACAGCGGACCGCGTGATTGGTGTGGAAATCAACGGCAAGTCGCGCGCCTATCCATTGAATGTCATGAATGTGCACGAAGTTGTGAATGATGAATTGGCAGGCGTGCCAATTGCTGTCACCTTCAGTCCACTCTGCGACAGCGCGATTGTGTTTGACCGGCGCATAAATGGCGAGCCGCTGCAATTTGGCGTGAGCGGATTGTTGCTTGATTCAAATCTGGTGATGTACGACAAGCAACCAGACGCTGTGACCGGCGGTGAAAAAATTTCGCAGCAGTCAACGCAAATCGCCACTGTGTCGGCTTCTAGCCTGTGGAGTCAAATGGCGGGAAAGGCCATCGCAGGTCCCGCTCTTGGAAAAACGCTCACGCAAATTCCAAATGTGAATGTGTGCACTTGGAAGCATTGGCTTGCCGCGCATCCAACAACCGAGGTGATTCTGCCCGACCCACAAGATGAGCAACGCATGAAAAGTTTTTCATACAGCCGCTACTTGCTCAGCCCGCGCATTGATTTTCCAATTGGCCGCAAGGCGGATACAAAAACAAGAACCAGCCAACTGCCCGACAAAATGCCCGTCATTGCAATCACCGCCGGTGGCGAAACCCGCGTTGTCACGCTGCGCGAAGCCGCTGATCGTGGCGCGGATGCGCCTTGGAATTTTGATGTTGGCGGCGTTCCCATTGTTGTTGCGTCACAAAAAGATCCCGCGTCCGTGCTGGTTGGTTCAAGCGACGGAACTCCAATTCAAGTGACACCGTGTCTTTGGTTTGTGTGGCAAGCGTTCCATGCGCCAGCGGCGCCACATCAAGTTCTCATGCCAAGCCACAGCGTGAAATAAAGTACTAGCCAAATTACGCCAAGCAGGTGCCAATACATTTCGCAGTAGACAATGCCTTCCGGGTGCTCCTTGAAATACGCTCCGCGGGCGGTCTTGCGCCACACGCGAATCAACGGAACAAATCCCGCCAACACGTGCAGCGCGTGTAGACCCGTGAGAATATAAAAACTCCACGCATACAGTGAATCGCCAAAGTGAATATTTTGCCGCCACAGCGTGACCCACGCGAATGTTTGCAGCGCAAGAAACAGGCAGGCCAACACCAAGGTGATGGTCATGCACCGATGCGCCTTTTGCGAACGCCCCTGCCGCACATGGCGTGTGGCTTGGTGCATGGAATAACTAGAAATTAGTAGTGCCATGGTTGAAAACACAAGCGCACCAGGCAAGCCCGTCGCGCCCTCTGGAATAAATGGATCCTCCAAGTTGGGATTCACCCGCACCACTACATACCCAATGATTGCCCCCAAAAACAGCATGGCAACCACCACTAGAAAAATCCACATGCCCAGAACTCCAGCAGCAAAGCGCTGTGGTGTTCCCATGAATGGGTCGACTAATTTTTGGGTTTTAATAGCCACAAGTTTGAGCCAACACACATCGAGTTGATTGGTATGAAATCGTGCACGCAATACGTCGCATGCGCGTGGTTCTGAAATGCTTTTGTTTCACCACGAGATTGCACAACTCATGGTGACGCGGCATTACGGACTGTATGGCTTAAAGCGCGCCACTGGCGCGCCTGGCGCATTGGCTTGCAATGTGGACTCCGCATTTGGTGCATTGCCATCAAATTGCAAATCACGGTATTGACTTGTGTCCATGACCAAGAAAATCATCATTAAAAGAACAAACACAACGCTGCCCACGAACACCAACAAATTAAATGAACGGTCCCAGCGCAAATGCATGAAGAACATGCAGACCAACGTGGCTTTGATCAGCGCAACGCCAAGGGCCACAACAATATTGAACTCGCCAATGTCGATATAGCGCACCGCGACCGTGATCACGGTCAACATAAGCAACGCGGTTCCAACGAACACAAGCAACCAAGTTGGAACTAAATGTCCAACAATGGGGTGCGCGCCCGGGGTTTTTCCACCAGTCTCATGCGAAGTTGTTGCGGTGTGTGACATGGTTGGCCTTTAGTGAATGAGATAGAAAAGCGGAAAGAGGAAGATCCAAATCAAATCGACAATGTGCCAGTACAAGCCGCCGACATCGACGGGCGTGAAATAGTCGCTGGAGAAATCGCCGCGAATAGCTCGCTTTAGAAGCCACGCAATCACCACCATGCCCGCCAACACGTGAATGCCGTGCAAGCCAGTCATGGCGTAATAAATGGCGAAGAAGACATGTGAATTAGCCGGCATTTTCTTGTCGACCAAATGGGTGGCCGGATGCGCGAATGATGGATCATGCTCGACAGTTGGCAAGCCCTCGGCATGCGCTACTTGAGTTGGCGTTGCCAAACCAACTGGTGCGCGTGATGCCTGCTTGATTGCGCTGGCATCCACAGGTGGAGTTTGCGCCAGGGCTGGAACTGCAAACACCGCGGGATTTACGGGAGACAAAGTAACGCTAGTTGTTGGAGCGACAGACAACTCCTTCGCTTCCAACTCCCCGGCGGCGTCGTGTGGTGGAACATAGAACGTGGTTCCCCACACCAAGTTGTCATGAATCTTGTGGCTGTATTCGAAATACTTGATCACCATAAATCCAATCGCGCCCATGAATGTCAGAATTAAACAAATGATCAACCCAGTTCGGCGATTGGTCTGAGCAAATCGAACAGCCAGCGCCATGGTGAGACTGGAAAGAATCAGCACACATGTATTGATGCCACCCATGATCGTGTCGAGATAATGACTTGAGTAACTGAAGACTTCAGGAAAGCGATTTCGAAGCACTGCGTAGGCAACAAACAAACCACCGAAGAACAACACTTCCGTTGCCAAGAACAACCACATGCCAAGCTTTGCGCTGTCGAATTGATGATGAGGCGTATCAAAGTGGTGCTGAAGAAATGGATACTTGGCGTGCTCGGCGCTTCCATGAGCCCCGTCATGCGTGCCATCAGTGCCGTGGCCTTCATCGGCATGATTGGGTTGTGATTGAAGTGTGGTCAACGGTGTTCTCTTTCAAATAATGTGCAAATCAGTGCGAATTCTTCGCCGCCAAATTTGGATTCAATGTTGAATCAAGCGCGCGGTCAACAACATAGCCCTGCTCTTTTTCATCCCAACGAATGGCGGAGAAGTCGTAGCAATCACCCACACGTGGCTGCGTGGCGAAATTGTCAAATGGTGGCGGACTGGCGCATTGCCATTCCAAACTGCGACCACCCCAAGGATTGGCTGGTGCGAGACGACCACCAAACAAACTGGCCAACAAGTAATACGCCGTGAGCAAGAAACCACTCGCCATGATGTACGAGCCAATGGTGCTGATGACATGGTAAATCTGATACTCAGGCTGATAGTCGTAGTAGCGCCGCGGCATTCCTTGGCTTCCCAAGAAGAACTGCGTGAAGAAAGTCACATTGAAACCAATGAATACGATGATGCACCCAATGCGCCCAAGATTTTCGTTGTACATGCGCCCCGTGATCTTTGGCCACCAATGGTGTAGGCCGCCAATCATGCCGATCAACGCGGATCCCATCATGACGTAATGAAAATGCGCGACCACAAAATACGTGTCATGCAAATGCACGTCGGTATTCAGCGTTGCCAAATGAATTCCGGTGAGTCCACCAATTGTGAACAGGACAAGGAAGGCTAATGCGTACAACATGGGCGTGTTCAACACAATATTGCCCTTGTACAGCGTCGACATCCAATTGAATACTTTCACGGCGCTTGGAATAGCCACGCTGAAAGAAATCAAACTAAAGAGCGTGTTCAGCAGCGGACTTTGACCGCTGATAAACATGTGGTGACCCCACACCAAGAAACTGAAAATAGCAATGGCAATTGAACTGAGCGCGATGAACTTGTAGCCAAAGATGTGGCGATGCGCGTGCACACTGATGAGCTCGCTGATAATTCCCATGGCGGGAAGAATCATGATGTACACCGCAGGATGGCTATAGAACCAGAAGAAGTGTTGATACAGAACAGGATCGCCGCCCATGGATGGATCAAAAATTCCAATGTTGAACGCGCGCTCCACCATGAGCAGGAGCAGCGTGATTCCTAACACTGGAGTTGCAAGAACTTGAATAATGGCGGTGGCATAAATGGCCCACAAGAACAGCGGCATGCGGAACCATGTCATGCCAGGCGGACGCAACTTGTGCACAGTGACAATGAAATTCAAACCCGTGAAGATGCTGGAAAAACCAAGAATGAACACGCCCGTAAGCGCGGGAATAACTCCGCCGGCTGGCGTTGTAGTTGAGTACGGCGTGTAGAAAGTCCAGCCCGTGTCAAAGCCACCAAGCAACAAACTGCTGACGGTAAACAGCGCGCCAAAAATCCACAGGTAATAGCTGAAAAGATTCAGGCGCGGAAACGCAACATCTTTGGCGCCCAACATAATGGGCATGATGAAGTTGCCAAGCGCGGCGGGAATGCTTGGAATAATGACCAAGAACACCATGATGGCGCCGTGCAGTGTGAAGAAATGGTTGTAGACATCGGCGGTGACGCCTGGAATTGTTTGGCCTGGCGTGAGCAATTCTGTGCGCACCAACAACGCGAACACGCCGCCCACAAAGAAACTCACCAGCACGCTGACCAAATACATGACACCAATACGCTTGTGATCCAGCGTGAAGGCCCAGCTCATAAATCCGCGCGTATGCGTGATGTAATTGTCGGGACGCGCAGCGGTGTCCAGTGGTTGTGCAATGTTGATTGTTGTCATGACGCTTCTACTTTCAAAAATATTTTTATGAATGATTAAACAAATCGCGTTACTTCATGCTCACTTTTGGAGTGGCCGGAATTTCTTTCAAATACTTTCCCTTGGTGTCAAACTCATCCATGTGCTTCATGAATCCAATGACGGCATCAATGCCCTTGTCA
Source organism: uncultured bacterium (assembly GCA_903898755.1). Classification (GTDB taxonomy): domain Bacteria; phylum Planctomycetota; class Phycisphaerae; order Phycisphaerales; family SM1A02; genus SYAC01. The sequence goes on from CAIUGT010000006.1 coordinate 31,807, forward strand.
TTCAGTTGCCCCTTGAAACTTGGCATGGCATTGGCGTAGCCAGCCACAACATGTTCGCCAGGATTCAGAATGGACGCGCGAATGTAGTCCTCGGGTGTTTGATATTGCTTGCCCGCGCCAATTTGACTTTGATAGCCGGTTCCGTCGACAAACTTGCCGTCGCCGCCTTCGCCGCCACTCACGCGCGCCCACAACCCCTTCCACGATGGCCCGATGCCTTTGGTGCCGTCCAATGAATGGCATTGCTGACAACGCGCGTACAATTTTGGGCCAGCGCGGAAATACAATTCCTCTTCTGGAATTTTGTCCAACCACTGACTCTGCGCGACAAGCCACGCGTCAAAGTCGGGTTGAGATAACGCATACACCTTGCGATTCATATTGCTGTGGCCCGTGCCGCAATATTCAGCGCAAAATAAATTGTGTCCCCATCCTGCGGGAGTGACATCATCGGTTTGAAACCACAAGTATGAATAGCGCCCAGGCACAAGATCCTTCTTCACGCGGAAGTCTGGGATGTAGCAACAATGCAACACGTCGGAACTGCGCATGGACAACTTCACAGGTCGACCCGTTGGAACATACAAGTCATCACTTGTGGCGCCGTTTGGATACTTAAAGAGCCAACCCCACTTCTGCGCGGTCACCGCGATCTCGTATGAATTCTTTGGCGGCGTCATGAAGTTCAAGTAATCACGGAATCCAAAATAAAAGATGAAGATCACAATAAACAACGGCACAAGCGCCCACGTCATTTCAAGCGGCAAGTGGTGCAGTGGTCCATCCGTGCGGAACGGACGATCTTTTTTCATGCGGTACTTCACCACCAGAATCACAAGTGCAATGACAATGCCTATGAAGAAGAAATAACAAATAACATTGATCCACCAGAACATTTGGTCGCTGCTGGCAGCCAGATTGCTGTCGGGGGGCGGAAGCCACAAAGTGCGTCCTTCGCGCGGATCACCTGCGAGCAAGTTTGAAAATATGGTGGATGGAATATTCATTGGGGGACTTCTATCTTTGGATGGCTAGTGCGTTGAGACCACTCCTGAAACAATATTTTTAGGCTTGACAATTTCAGCTGCTGGAGCCGTCAATCGCTTGGCACGGGCTTCATTTCGCAACAACATCCACACCACTGTCCCAAGGGCCAACAGAGTGACCGCGCCCGCAAGCTGCATGACACGATACGCCCAGATCACGTAACTGCCTTTGTTGGGATCAAATTGATGGCACCAAAAAACAAACTGGTCAAATGTGGAGCCAAGTTGTCCCTCGCCGGCGCCCGTTAACGCAAGTCGCAAATCCGTTGGTGATTGCGCCACGCCAGGCAAATATTGCGCCAATCTTCCGTCGGCCGTCACAACAAATACGGCCGCAGGATGCGCGTATTCACCGTTTTCCATTTTTCGATAAGGAAATCCAACCGCATCGGCAATGCCACGCACGCTTGCTTCTGAGCCCGTTAAAAATCGCCAGCCTTTTTCACCACCCGCGCGCGCGTATTCCGCGGCGTAGCCCTTGCGCTTGGCGGCGGCAAGTTCAAATGTTTCCTCTGGGTTGATGCTGATAAACAACACATCAAATTGATCGCCAACTGACCAATCAAGTCCTTGCATACCGCGCACCAATCCGTTGAGCGCAAGACCGCACAGCATTGGGCACTTCATGTAGCCAAGTTGCACAAGCTTTGGACGTTTGTCAGCGAACAGTTCCCCCAGCGTAATTGATTTTCCATTTTCATCCACCAATGCGGATTGCATGGGCAACACAACGCCACGTTGATCCTTCACTTCAAGACCTGCGAGTTCCTTGGGAGCGTCCGTGGTTTGCACCGGTGGTTCGTAACCGTGTGGATCAAGTGGCCGCTGAGCGAAAACCGATTGCGCCAAAGCCGCCACCGCGATCAAACAGACAAGCAGTGTGGCTTGGCGCGAATTCATTTTTGCGCCCCGGGTTGCGTGGCGGGCTTGCTATTGGCAGGCAACGTTCGCGGCGCAGTCTTGGCATCTTGCACAATCATTTCCATGGCGCGATCAATTGGAATACGGGTGTAAGTTGCGGTTTTGCCATCTGGCAAAGTCCATGTGTAATTGCTGTACACCGCCAACTCTTCTCGTTGAGTTGTGCGCAATTGCTCCAAACTGAGTGTGGGTTGGTCAATCACCTTGGCGTCAATTTCGAAAGAATCGACCTTGAAGTAGAAGGCGCTTGCCGCCACGATGATGACCACGAACACAACAATGCTGGCCAAAGACCAGAACCATGTGCTGCCTGGCTCGGGGTCATCAAGTTGCTTGAGAATGTCTGTTTGTGCGGTTGTCATTTCAATGTTCCATTACATATTTTCAAATCGCAAACTTTCAGCAAGACGCGGGTCTTTCATGCAAAGCAAGCCCATGGAACTTAAGCGGCTCAGTGTTGTGCCGACAAGCATGAGCATGAAGCCGACAAGTAAAATCCAATTCCATGGGTTTAGAAAATGCGCACTTTCGTTGGCGTAGTGCGCCAAAATTTGCTCGTAAGAACTGTAGGCGCCAATGTCATGCGGAATTGTTGGTTGGATCAAATAGAACAAATCAAACCATTGAGAAGCCAACATCCACACACATGCAAAGAGCAACGTCCCGCGCCATCGCTTGGTCCATCGGCTGATTAAAAACAAGAATGGCAGAATGAAATGACCGAACAAAAGTACCACGCTGACCACGCGCCACTCGCCAAGTTGGCGCGCCAAGAACCACGCGGTTTCTTCCGGAATGTTTGCATACCAAATCAACATGTATTGACTGAATGCAATGTAGGCCCAAAACACAACGCCAAACGCGAACAGTAATTTTCCAATGTCTTGATAGTGCTCGGTGGTGATGATGCCTTTGAGATAGCCCAACGCTTGTAAGCGCAAGCACACAATTCCAATGTAGGCGAAGCCACCCGTGCAGCAACCCACGAAGAAATAGACGCCGAACATGGTGCTGAACCAAGCTGGGTTGAGGCTCATGATCCAGTCAAAGGCAGCGAATGATGTGGTCAAGCCAAACAAAATTGCGGCAGGTCCGGCCCACTTTTCCAATTTCTTTGTGCGCGCCATGGAACCATCGCTGTCTTGCGCGACTGAATTGCTTACGAAGAAGCGCGACAGAACGAACCATGTCACCAAATACACGGCGGCTCGAATCATGAAGAATTTGTCATTGAGGAAGGCCGTTTTCTTGCCCACCAGTTCCGCCTCTTCTAAAGAGATGTGTTTGAGCGCGTCAAGATTGGCCCAAGGAAAGATGATGCTGAGATCGCCCTTCCACCAATAGAAGACGAACGGCAAGAAACCAATCCAAACCCATTGCAAATTTGATGCGATTGCTTCCGCAGGGCGCCGCACCACAACACTCCACCCGGCGTGCGAGATGTGATGCACAATCAAGAAGAACAATCCACCCAATGAGACGGTGGTGACAAACAACCACGATTGCATCCAGAAACGTAGAAATAAGCCTTGGTCTGGCGAGCGCATACCTATGAAAAAAGCCACGACTAAAATTGCGAATCCAAAAAGTCGCAACATAAATCCTGGTCTAGATAATCCATCTGCGCGAATATTGGATGAACTTAAATTGATAACTGGTGCACTGGCGCTCATTACTTTACCTCCGCAATCGATGTGGCTGGATTGGTAAATGAGTTCACGGTTGCATTGCTCAATTGAACATGCGTTGGCGTGGGGCCTGCGTTGCCACTCACTTTTGTTCCTGCAGGAACATCCGAAGGCAGAGCATTTTGGCTGCGCTGCAATGCTTTCACATAAGCCGCAATCGCCCAGCGATCTTCGGTTGGAATCTGACTGCCGTAACCAGCCATATTGCGAATGCCGTATGTAATGGTGTTAAACAATTGTCCCATTGGTTGAACGGTGACAAGTTCATCATGCACCAGATTCTTGGCTTGCACCCACACGGTTCCATTCACGGGGCCGTTTGTGTTGGCGACCAATTCCATGGCGCGCTGATTCACAATGCCATTGCCGCCGCCAGAAATTCCGTGGCACACCGAGCAATAAATATTGAAACGCTCTTGACCCCGACGAAGCGTGGCGAAATCCATTTTGATTTGAGACGGAAGAACATTGGCCCATTGACCATCGATTACCCCGTCATACAAATGCGCGTCAAGATATGTCTCGCCGCGAGCGACCGCGTTGATCACTGGCGGACGCATGGTGTTGTGATCGGCGAAGAGTGGATTGACAGCTTGCGTTTTATATTTGGATTGAAACGCCATATCCTGAATAATATGGATTGGAAGATTGGAGTTGGGCGTGCTGCGAACGCGAGCAATAATTGCGGGCGGCAGGAGCAAGCACAACAGCAAGATCAGTCCAACGAAAATAAAGATGCGTGGCATGACGATTAGGCCTCCACCATCTCGACGGCCTTGGCGCCAAGATCCTTCAGGAATTGTTCAGTTCGACTGGCGAAGAAACGCGGGTCGCGTGATTCGATCACAATGAAAAACCGATCGTCAGTGACGCGCAAGAATCGCTTGTTGGAAAGCAACGGATGATTCCACCGAGGCAATCCATTGAACAGGAACATAATGCCAACGGCGCTCAACGCGGAAAGCAAAATGGTGAGTTCGAACATGACTGGAATAAAAGCCGGCATACTGATCAGTGGCTTGCCGCTGATTAAGAATGGATATCCCGTGACCCACACCAACGCCCAAATTGAGAAACTTGCGGCGTTGGTAAATGCTTGCAAGCAAAAACCAATCGTGGTGCCTGTAAGACCAGCACCAAACACAAGCACTGGCAAAATAGTCCGCTTGATTCCCATGGCTTTATCAAGACCGTGCACGGGGAATGGCGTGTGGCAATCCCACCAACGAAAACCCGCCATGCGAACTTTGTCCGCGGCTGCCATGAGCGCGGCTGGATCATGAAACTCAGCCACGATTCCGTATAAACGTTTGCGCGGAATTTGATTGCCTTGCGTGACAGGCGCGGTTGTTGGGGAAAGAGTTGTCATAGCGCTGATGGACCTCCATCTGGACCGCTGCCTGGACTTCGCAGCGCGTCAGGACTTGCGAATGATGGCTTTGCGGAACCTCCAGCATGTCCGTGATCATCATGCGCTTCGTAACCAGACCAATGCGGATTGGCTTGCGGCATGGTGGCTTTCACTTCGGCCATGGCAATCATGGGCAGGTATCGGCAGAACAAAAGGAAGAGTGTTCCAAATAATCCGAACGCGCCCATCATTGTTCCCATGTCAACCCAAGTCGGCGTGAAGAAGTCCCAACTGGTTGGAAGGAAATCATTCGCAAGGCTGGTGACAATAATCACGAAGCGCTCGAACCACATGCCGATGTTCACCACAAGACACAGAGCGAACATAATTGGAATGCTGGTGCGGATGCTCTTGAACCAGAACAACTGAGGCGTGATGACGTTGCAACTCACCATGATCCAATACGCCCACCAATATTGTCCGAAGGCGCGGTTCACAAAAGCAAAACGCTCATACATGGCTCCGGAATACCACGCGATGAAGAATTCCATGGAGTAGGCGTAGCCAACCATGCATCCTGTGACCAGGATGATTTTGTTCATGTTGTCCAAGTGGCGCAGCGTGATCAAATCCTTCAAGCCGAAAAGTTGGCGAGCTGGAACCGCAAGCGTGACCACCATGGCGAAGCCACTGAAGATGGCGCCCGCGACAAAGTACGGCGGGAAGATGGTGGTATGCCAACCAGGAACTTGGCTGACCGCGAAATCGAAACTCACGACGGAGTGCACGCTCAACACAAGTGGCGTGCTCAGTGCGGCAAGCAACAAGTACGCAACTTCATAGCGATGCCAATGTCGGTTGCTGCCTCTCCAACCAAGGGCGAACAATCCGTATGCGAATTGTTGAATACGTCCCTTTGCCCGGTCGCGCAGCGTGGCTAAATCTGGAACCATTCCAACGAACCAAAAGACAAATGAAACGGTGAAGTATGTGCTGACCGCGAACACGTCCCACAGCAGCGGACTGCGGAATTGCGGCCACATGTCCATTTGATTTGGAATTGGGAAAAGCCAATACGCCAACCACACGCGGCCAACGTGAATGCCCGGAAAAAGTCCGGCGCAAATAACCGCGAATATGGTCATAGCTTCGGCGAATCGATTAATGCCCGTGCGCCACTTTTGTCTGAACAAGAACAAAATGGCGCTGATCAAAGTTCCGGCATGACCAATGCCAACCCAGAACACAAAGTTGGTGATGTCAAACGCCCACATGACGGGATTGTTCAAGCCCCACACGCCAACGCCCGTGAAGATGAGATAGTTAACGCAGAAGCCCAGCAATCCGACCAAAGCCAAACTGACCGCAAACGCCGCGTACCACGCGAACGGTGGCTTCTTGGATTCCGCAACTTGGCACACTTGGCGCGTGACTTGCCCAAAGCGATCCATGTTCAACACCAGCGGCGCGCGCACGCCCGGATTTTCAGCGGTATTGTCTGTTTCTTGGAAACCTGGCAACGCGGTTTGACGATTCACAGGAAGTGAACTCATGATTGCGCTCCATGATTATTGTTGAGACTGGCTGCATGCTCATGGGCAGGAGCTGATGAATGACCTTCGTGTTGCGAATGATCAACGGCCGGATTGATGACCTTGGCCATGTACTTCACGCGTGGCTTGACATTGAGTTCTTCAAGCATGCCGTATGAAAGTTTGCTTGCGTGCAACTTGCTCACTTGGCTTTTTGGATCGTTCAAGTCACCAAACACAATCGCCTGCGCGGGACACGCTTGTTGGCACGCCGTGACAATGGCCCCATCTGGAATTGAGAAGTTGGAAGTGCCGCCACTTGTGCCGCCTGCCTTCACCCATTCATTCTTGTACTTGATCTTGGCCGCGGCAATGCGTTGCACGCAGAAAGAACATTTCTCCATGACGCCGCGCATGCGCACCGTCACTTCAGGATTCAGTTGCATGCGCACCCATTCATTGGGGCCAGTGTCAACGTAATACTCTGGCTTCACGGCCAATGGACCACTTTGCTCACGCACTGGTTCGCGCCTTTGGTAATCGAAGAAATTGAAACGGCGCACTTTGTAAGGGCAATTATTGCTGCAGTAGCGCGTGCCAATGCAGCGGTTGTACACCATGCTGTTGATGCCGTCGGCGTCATGCACGGTTGCGGCAACAGGACACACTTGCTCGCACGGGGCATTTTCACAGTGCATGCATGCCACAGGTTGAATGGCGAAACCGTTTGGCTTGGCAGGATCTGAGCCGCGGAAATATCGATCGATGCGGATCCAGAACATTTCGCGACCACGCTTCACTTGGTCCTTGCCCACGATTGGAATATTGTTTTCAGACTGACACGCGGTCACGCACGCGCTGCAACCCGTGCATGTGGTGAGATCCACGGACATAGCCCAACGGAAATGCGCGCCATCTAAATTATTTTCTTGCCACAGCGACAAGCGATGCGGCATGTGCACCAACTCGCCAGCGAAATTTGGATCTGTTTTGTAAGACACCAATGAAGTCTGGCGCACAAGTGTTGGCAAGCGTTCTTGAACGCCGTCGTGAGGAACACTTGGAATAAGAGCGGCGTCCACGCTTCCGTGATCTTGCGTGTGCGCGAATGTGTACATGGCGCCTGTGGCCTGCACTGTTGCGCCGCGGACAAGACGCATGGCAGAAGTTGTGCGCATTGGATACGCGTTGAAACCAGCATTCACCGCAAGTCGACCGGCGGACTCACCGCGACCGCAACCCAGCGTGATCGAAACGCAATCATCAACCATTCCTGGAACTGGAAACGCCGCGGCTTGCATGCTGCGGCCACTCCCGTTCACCGTGACCATGCTGCCTTGGCTTAATCCAAGTCGTCGCATTGTTGGAACAGACATAAGCAATGCGTTGTCCCACGTAATTTTTGTCACAGGATCTGGAAGTTCTTGCAGCCAACCGTTGTTCGCAAAGCAGCCGTCAAATACGCGCGCGTCATTCATGAAACACAATTCAACGCTGGCGTCGCGGTTGGCAGGCTGTGCGTCTGCAAGCGCGTTCACCGCGCGCGCGATGTCGCCTGAGCTTGAAGAAACATTCACGCTTGTGATTGGCTTGCCCGCAATAATTCCTGTATCAAGCCACGTGCGCCACGCTGACTCAAATGCTGAACCAGCGAGACCGCTCATGTCCATGTGCGCACGACGCACCAGGGCGTATCCATCTTGCGGTTGCGAATCACCAAGCGACATGGTCAACAACATTCCCAACGCTTCAATAGCGCTGTGTCCGCCCTGCGCGGGATCAATCATTGGCTGAATCAGCGGCTGTTGCACGGAAAGAGTTCCGTCTGGCGCGCGCACATCGCCCCAACTTTCCAAGAAGTGCGACTGCGGCACATGGAACGTGCACGCGGAATCCACGCTGGTTTCATCGCGGTAATACGCCACGCGCGCGACATTTGGCACCTTGCCCATGGCCTTGGAGAAATCCAAATCAGCGGGCGCGTTGTAGCAAGGATTGGCACCAAGAATCATGAGCGTGTCCACTTGACCCGCGTTCATGGACTTCACAAGTTCAGGCAAGCCCATGGTGTCAACAGACATTGGCTCCATGTTCAGCGTTGTTCCGTGTGCTCCAAGTGATTCATTGATCGCCGCAACCAAGGCCACCACTTCAGCGGGCTGACCATCGCCACACACCAACACGGATGTTCCTTTGGCGCCCTTCAAATCTTTAACAAGTTGTTCGAAAATTTCTTTTTCGCCATCGCCCACAATATTTTTTGAAGCGGGACACGAAGCCAATCGATCAATGGCGGACTTCAATGCGGAATCCCCGGTGATTCCAAGCGCTTGCGCAATCATTGCGACAAACACTGGCATGTCACCGCGACGAACAGCCAAGCGACTGTCAGCGGCCATTCCAGAAACGCTCACGCCCGCTTCAACCACATACATTCTGTTTTGCGTCTGCTTGGTTGGATCTTCTGCGCGCACGCGGCGGCCATCGGCCCAACTACGCATGTTGCGCAAGGCGAATGGACTTGCGGAGAATGGATCCCAATCAAGCGCCACAATCACTGTGGCATTTTCAAGTTGCGGTTGCGAGCGTATTGGCTGTCCGAACGCAATGTTCGAACCTTCGCGATGCGTGTTTCCAAAGATCGGGTTCCACTGAACAACTTTTGATTTTGGGAAAGTCTGTGTGAAGCGCGCAATCATGTCCAACATGGTTGGGCTAGAAGTCTTCTCAGTGAGAACGACAAGACCATCGCCCTGCTTGGCTTGCATTGCTTTGACGCGTTCGCCCAGCCAAGATTTAAATTCAGCGTCAGTGGATGGCTTGCCTGAGCGGAAAACTTGGCGGCTGCGATCAGGGTCGTACAGTTCAAGCACGCGCGATTGCATCCAGCTTGTGGAAGTGCCACCCCAATATGGATGCGCGGAATTGCCATCAAGTTTGATTGGCCGGCCATCGAAACTTGTGGCGACCAGTCCATATCCGATACCCATGAAATCAACAGCGGTTGAATAGGTCACCGACACGCCAGGCGTGCGGTTCGCGGGCTGACTTGCGTTTGGAACAATTTTGGACTCCGGCCATCGGCGGCAACCCGTCAGACCCATGCCTGCAAGCGCAAATCCCGCGCCCATGATCTTGATGAAGTTGCGGCGGTCATCACCTTCAAGCAGATCGCTTGCGGCGGAAAATTCGCGCGCGGCAAATGCGCTGGCTTCAGCGTCAGCGGATTGCGCACCAAGCGAACGCCACAATGAGCGGCCAGTGGCTGCAACTTTGTTTTGCGCAGATGTTTCTTGCGTTGACGAACAACCACAACCGCTTTGTTGCGCGGACGTGTCTTGCGTTGACGAACAACCACAACCACTTTGTTGAGCGTCAGTGATCGGTAGCGAAATATCTTTTGATGAACTCATCGATGGCATGTTGAGCAATTATCGTTGGGGTGAATGTTGTTGAGATTTTGCAACTCGACACGTTGCGCCTCTGTCATTTCTTTGTTCTGATCCCACGCCATTTGGGTCACCATGGAAGGCGGGCGAATTCGATTGGTTGGATTGCGATGACATTCCAAGCACCAACCCATGGAAAGCGGAGCCACGCGATATACAACAGTCATTTGATCAACTCGTCCGTGACATTCAACGCAACCAACTCCACGTACAACATGTGCAGAGTGATTGAAGTAGGCGTAATCCGCAAGCTTATGCACCTTAATCCACTCAATGGGCATTCCTGTTTCATAACTAGAACGCACCTTCTCAAGCAAAGGACTTTCACGATGAATCTGCGTGTGGCAATTCATGCACGTCTGAGTTGCGGGCACTGCAGCAAATGAAGCCTTCTCCACACTCGTGTGGCAATAGCGACAATCAATTCCCAACTTGCCCGCATGAATGGCATGGCTATATGAAACAGGTTGCGTGGGCATGTAGCCCGCTTCCAAAGTTTTTGGACTAAACCCGTATGCAACAAACAGCCCCACATACAGTGGCGCAATGGCGCCAAGTAAAATGACAAGGGGAAGAAATGCGTTGGACCAGCGTGGAAAGAGGAAGCGACTCACGGGTAAGAAGTGTTCCTGTTAGAGGCAAGTAAAACATTGTGAAAAGTTTCACAATGTTTGAATAAACAATCCTACGGGTGTTCCCCCGCATGCGTCAACAATGGGAAAACATTTGAAACACAAAAAACAAAGACTCACGCACTGGCAAGTCATGATTTTCAAATTTCAGAAACTTCTTCATTTATTAGGCGACTTGTGTTTCCACACACGCGTGGGTTCAGTCAACCACTTCGCTTCCATATGAACCAATTTGAATCGGTTTTCAATTTACGGGTGATTTATGTAATCCTTATTGATAAGCCCGAACATTGCGATAAATCGCAATGATAAAATTTGTAACTCTATTTAAGCAATGCCTTTACATTATTTATGGCTTTCAAATGAGCTAACTTGGCTTACTTTATTGTTATAAGACTATAATTCTAATTTCACCCATTTTCCTTAGCCACAAGGAGCACTTGAGTGGTACGGTCGACCCAATTCACATGATCGACACTCATTGCCATCTCACATATCAGCCATTTCGTAATCGCCTGAAGGAGGAATTGGACGCGGCCGAAGCCGCTGGTGTGCGTGCATGCATTTCCATTGGCACAAACAGCGAAGACTCCAATGCGGCACGCGTATTGGCTGAAAGCGATCCCCGACTTTGGTTCACAGCTGGCATTCATCCGCTCTCAACCGACGACCCCGTAGATTGGGGCGTGCTGCGCGCGTGCGCCGCGCATCCTCGCTGCGTTGCGTGGGGCGAACTTGGTCTTGACAATCATTATGAAAAACCGGTCCCCTCGCTGCAGCGCACCATGCTTGACGCGCAACTTGATCGCATTGCGCGCTGGTCCGACGAAGGTCTTTCAAAACCAATCGTGATTCATTGCCGAAAAGCATTTGATGATTTAATTCCTATTTTGCGCGCCAGTGGTTTGCCTAGCGATCGATTTGTTTTTCATTGCTTCACAGGCACTCCAGATGAGGCGCGAAAAGTGCTGGACTTTGGCGCGTGCATTTCATTCACAGGCGTGGTGACCTATCGCAATGCGCCAGAAGTTGCTGAAGCCGCCAAACTTGTACCTGCGGATCGAATTATGGCTGAAACCGACGCGCCATTTCTTTCGCCTGAACCCATGCGAACGGCCAAACCAAATCGCCCCGCTCATTCCATTGTTGTGGCGCGACACTTGGCCAAAATTCGCGGCGTGGACGAAGCGACATTTCTGAATGTCTTAGACGACAACGCTGTTCGATTTTTCAGCCTGCCATTGGAAAAACTCGCCCCTATCGGCGGCTAGCATCGCAACATGACTGTTGAACATGATCCCAATCCAACGCAAGGCTCCATGAGCTTTGGTGATCATTTGGAGGAATTGCGCCGACGCTTGTTGTGGTCCATTGCCCTACCGATTCCACTTGCAATACTTGCGTTTTCCTACGCCGAAGTCATTCGTGATTTCTTGTGCGCCCCTGCAATTTCCGCGCTCAAGGCGCATGACTTGCCCGCGCAACTACAAGTACTGAGCCCTATTGAGGCGCTTTCAACGGACATGTATCTCAGCCTGATCACCGCGATCGTGGCCAGTAGTCCTTGGATTTTTTGGCAAGTGTGGAAATTCATCGAGCCCGGCTTGTACGCCCATGAAAAACGATTTGTGCGTTTTTTAATTCCACTCAGCTCCCTGCTCACGCTCGCAGGCTTCTCGCTGCTCTATTTTATTTTAATGCCCATCATGCTTGATGTGCTGGTGAGTTTTGGCAGCGAGTCCCCATCCCTGATTCCCACAAACATGTCGTCCGTCGAGGCGACCACCCCCACGCCGAACGCGTTCACCATTCCAATACTTTCAGAAACTCCAAGTCATGTTGTGATTGGACAAATGTGGATGACGCCCGATCACAAACTTGTAGTTGCCGCGCCACACGACGCAACAGGCATTGAACTATTCACGGTGCCATTGATGCACGCCACGAGGCTGGCGCAACAATTTCGGCTGGCTGACTACCTTGATTTCACACTGACATTCATCTTGGGAACATGCGTCGCATTTCAAGCGCCGCTCATTGTTCTGCTGCTGGGATGGATTGGCGTGCTTGACGTGCAATCGCTAGGGAAATTTCGCCGCTACGCTATTTTTCTGGCTCTTTTATTGTCAGCCATCATCACCCCTACAGGCGATCCAATTTCTCTCTTCATTATGTTTGTGCCGCTGTACTTGCTTTATGAGTTGGGAATTATTTTGTTACGCATAGCTCCACCGCACGCCGTTGCCGGCGGAGAAGTATCCAAACGCTTCACTCGACTCTTTCGCGGAGAGCGTTAATGCGCTCGAGCAAATGGTCGCGAAAGCGATGCAGAATTGCCGCAACGCTGGCCTTGCACAAACGAAAACACGATTGGCTTTCGCGCATCGACCTTGAAATGATGAGCCGCGCACTGCACCTAGCGCGCGTCGCTGGCGTAAGTGGTGAAATTCCGGTGGCGGCCATTGTGTACCGCGGCAAAGAAATTATTTCACAAGCCGCGAATGACCGCGAAGCCTCTAATGATCCCGCTGGTCACGCGGAACTTGTTGCGCTTCGACTGGCAGGCGCCAAACTTGGCCGCTGGCGTCTTCATGATTGCCGTTTAGCCGTGACGCTTGAACCCTGCCCCATGTGCGCTGGAGCAATTGTGAACTCTCGATTGGAAGCTTTGTTGTTTGGGGCTAGCGACCCAAAGGCCGGCGCGGTGGGTTCGCTCTATCACATTCCACAAGACACTCGCCTCAATCACAGACTTCCTTGTGCTGGCGGGGTTTACAAACAAGAAGCAGCTGGACTTCTTAAAAATTTCTTTGCCCGCCGGCGTATTGCGAAGCGCCCCACTTAGGTTATAGGCGGACAAAGCCTTGGAATTTACGCAAATTCATACAAAATCAAGGGAACTCGTTTTTGATTCCTGCGGATGAATCATAGGTTGAATGCAGTTGCTATTTGCTCAGGTTCCGTCACAAGACTGATCTTGGGTGGATCAATCAACTCGTTCACCGTCTGAAGAAATGTTGGAAATCTAAGAGAGGAAAAGGTTCGCGATGTTTATTTTTAACAGTATGAGGCAGGAAAAAGGCTTGTGCGCCATCGTTGCGCTGAGACCCTTCATTCAATCCGTGGCGGCCATTGGATTCACCACAACAATGGCCTGTGCGAGCGGAGTAACCCCTACAAATATTTCCCTGCTGGACAATGGCACCCCAACAATTTCTGTGTCTGGAGTTTTCAAATCCAATATTGGAATGAACTCGGTCACGCTTGGAGAAAAAACATTTCAACTCAAGGGCGCGGACTTTCATTCACCCGTTGCTGTGAAACTATTCGCGCAATCCAATAAAGATGCGCAAAAATTTGACTCCGTTGCAGACTCCGCCATTGGTGCGGATCACGGCGCGTTTCAATTCGCTTTAAGCCAAGATATCAATCAAGTTCCAGGCATGACCGCCCTTGATGTCACACAATCATCTGACTTTGGCCGAATGATTGCGCCAACTGGAAATCGCGCCACTCGAACTCAAGTTTTCTTGTCCCTCCCAGAGCGCGACAACAACCCGCTTGCCGATGACAAAACACCAGAACTCATTTTAATGGGCGCCGTTCCCAACGGAACAATTCAAATCACCCCAATTCTGGCGGGCAATGCTGAAATTCCAGAGTCCCTCATCTTTGGTCGCACGCTTGAATTAAATCCAACCGACATGGCCAAAGGAATGACTGGACTTTCAATCATTCCCCAAAGCGCTTCAAGCCCGCAGAGAATGTGCGTTGTTGGTCTTGATCTATCCGGCGATTTGAAAGTTGAGGCCAATGACAAAGTTGTGGGCTACCAACTGGAATGTCCCGCGGGTTCAACCACTGCGATTAAATTAATGTCAGTTGGAGCGCAAGAGTCAATTGTGTACGCCAGCGACGCTCCGTCGTTGGACATGATTGCATTGGGTTCAATAAACGACTTAGAAACTTCTTCGTATGTCACTTATGCGCAGGCTGCCGCCCCAATTTCTTCTAGTATTTCCGGTCCTTCAATTAGTCCGTTTGGAATTGAGCCCCCACTGCTAGCAGACGATGCACCATTGATTTCACAAGTCATTGGTCCAATTTTCAATTTCCCACAAAACGGGGTTGAGAGTCCGTTGCCAGAACCTGGATACAACGTAGCAAGCCCGAGCAATTCGTCATTGCAATCTTATGATGATGGTGGCGCCAACCCAGCGGATTATCCACCACCACTATACGAAGTGCCAACCCCTGGAGCGATTGCTCTTTTAGGAATGGCGGCGGGATTCATGGCGCGTCGAAGAAACACACGAACTCAAGGCTGACTCAATTGACAGAATGCGATTGCTGCTAGTAGAAGGCCATTGAATATCGCCGCGAAATTGGCGTGAAAAACACTTTCGCAGAGGAAATTATTTTTATAAATTGTCTTGAACAATTGCGCCACCAAATAATTCCTGCAACACGCTTGTGGCGTACGCGCCCTTGGGAAGATCAAATGCAACGCGTACAAAATTTCCGTGTTCGTCCACGCCCGCTTCCGCTTGCGGATGTGTAAGCGAAATGCGCAACGGCCTGCGCGAACCAGAAGGTTCGAAATGTGGATCAAGAAAATATTGCTGAGTGAGTGCGAATTGAGCGATGGCATTGAGTTCACTCGCCAATACGGCATCTTCACCCCACATGACTCCAGGACCAGCCAGTGGAGCGCTTGGTGAAATTTCAAATGTGTTCAGGCGTGCGTGTAATGCGGAAGCCTCTTGCGCATTGTCAAGCATGAGTTGCGTGACTCGAAATATTGCGCCACCTTCATGTAAGAAAGCTAGATCGCCTGCAATAAACCGGTCGAATGTCTTGGCGTGCAAGCGTTGATCAAGCACGGTATTGAATATGGCGGACTGCAATGCGCAAATCCAAAAGTCGCGCATTTGCGGCTTGATGGCTTTCACCGCGGCCTTTGCAGTCGCTCCTTCAGACAAGGCCTTCAATGCGGCGCGCTCAGCAAGATCGGACTGTGCCCAATGCGCAATCGCCGCCCTAAATTCATTCTTGTGAAAAGTGTCGCGGCGATCTTGCTGCCACTCTGGAAATGGAGTGCCCGTTGCGCCCAGCAATTCATTTAGAAAACCTTGCCAGTCTTGCAACACAAGCAAGCGCCCAAGAACGTGGCCATTCAATCGATATCCAAATCTCTGCGGACCAAACGCGTTTGGAACGCCGCTCTGTGACAAGCGATACAGGTCGCGGTGAATTCGTGGGATGCACGCGGGTTCAATATTGCGCACGCGAATGGCGAAGCGATTGCCACGAAGCTGTCCAACACGCAATTTGGCTTGATGGCGTTTGGTCCAAAGAATGTGCACATGAGGATGTTCCAAGGGCTGCGGATCAGGCTGGCCGGGAAGATGGATGGAGAGCGATTGCTGCGCAACCGAATGCTTGTCCTTCATGCCCGCGTAGCCAATGGCGCGCGGCGAAACACCACAATGGCGCGCGACAATGTCAATGAGTTCATCATGGCGAATTCCAATTTTCTGAATTCCCAAATGCAAATGCTCGCCTTCGCCGGTGAGATCGTAGAGCGGAAGCTCTTCCACCAAAAAATCTTCAGGACGCAATTTAATTGTGCCGGAAAGTGGCGCGGCTTGTAGCAGAGAGCGTTGACATAATGGCGCGGGAAGGGATTCACGCGGCGCGCTAGAAGGTGAATCATTCATGTCGATACTCCGTGCGACAAATACAAGGCATGCGGCGGCTTGAATAAGGCATGGGAAACCGAGGGTGCTTGGAAATGAAAATTCACGGCAACACTCCATGGGTTGCCAAAGCGCTTCGAATCTGTGGAACGGTTTCACTGCGCGCATCAATCAATATGGCGCGCCACCCGGCTTGCGTAGCCGCGGCGATATTTTCCGCGAGATCGTCGAAATAAAGAATGTCCACCGGACGCGCGTGGGTGGCGCTCTCAAATGCGCGGAAAATGTCTTGATTTGGCTTCTCCAATTGAAACAAGTGCGAAGCGTGGCGATGCTGAATTGCGGTAAAAGCTGAAATGTCGCGCATGATTTTCCAATGTTGGTGATTGGTATTTGAAAGGCACGCCGTTGAAATGCCACGCGCTTTCAAATCCTGCAAAAGTTGCTCAGCGCCATCGTAAGCGCCAACAATCACCGAGTGATGAATGCGGGCCACATCCTGAGCGCTGACCAAATCCTGGGTCAAGTCGCTCACTCCCTTGCAAAAATCTTCATGCGAAAGAATGCCACGCTGATGCGCTGAAACAAGTTTTCGAAAATCATCCGCGCGGTACTGAGTGGGATCAAGAATTGGAAGGCGCGCCAAGTCATGCGCTGGATTATTGGAGACAAGAACACCCGCCGCCGCTGCCGCGTGTTGCCAAGAATGGTGAATGCGAATAATCACTCCACCAAGATCAAACACAACCCAAGAAATGGTGAAGGAGGTTTGCGTTGTCACTCACAAATTCTCGTCTTCGTCATCATCTTGATCGTCGTCTTCATCTTCCATGTCGGCGCTGATCTCCGGCACTGAATTGATGCCGGCTGCGGCTTGAGCGCTGGCTGCTTCCAACACTTCCTCGGCCACAGAAATTGGAATGCTCTTGGCAATTCCAAGCGCGATGGCGTCGGATGGACGCGAATCAATCTCAATCTCTTGACCATCCTTGGAAATAATCAGGCGCGCGAAATAGGTCCCTTGCGAAAAACTGGTGATTTCAATTCGCAACAACTCACCGCCAAGCGCCTGAATTGTGTTCGCCAATAAATCATGGGTCTGCGGACGTGAAATTTCAATGCCCTTCAAGCGACGCTCAATCGCGGACGCTTCCGGCAGACCAATCACAATTGGAAATGCGCGCGTGCCGCCCACTTCGGAAAGCTCAATGATTTGCATATCCGTCATTTCACGAATGAAAATTCGAGAGAGTTGCATTGGAATATTCATGGTGGTCTCCGATTCACAGTGTAGGACGCCCCAAGCGTTCAAGGGATCGCTACCATAGTCCGCTTCATTCACACGGTCATTTCAAACACTTTCAATAACACTTCACACAAGGAAACTGGAATGTCATCAAAGCATCTTTTCACAAGCGAGTCAGTGTCGATGGGCCACCCGGACAAACTAGCTGACCAAATTTCGGACGCCATTCTTGACGCCATGCTTGCTCAAGATCCAAAGAGCCGCGTGGCGTGTGAAACGCTTGTGACCACCGGCTTGTGTGTTGTCGCCGGCGAAGTGACCACGACGGGCTGGGTTGATATTCCGGGCGTTGTGCGCAGCACCGTGCTGAAGGCCGGCTACGACGATGCCGACAAGGGATTTGATGGCCGCAGTTGCGGCGTCAGTGTTGCGCTGGGCAAACAAAGTCCAGACATTGCGCGCGGCGTGAACACGAAAAATTCCAAGAGCAAAAAGAAAAAGGCGCAAGGCGCCGGTGATCAAGGAATGATGTTTGGATTTGCATGCAGCGAAACCGCGGAACTCATGCCGCTGCCAATTCAAATGGCCCATGATTTAGTTCGTCGCCAAGCCAATATCCGCGAGAAATGCGTGATTGAAGGCTTGCGCCCCGATGCCAAAAGCCAAGTGACTGTGGAATACGACGGACTCATTCCAACGCGCATTGACACGGTGGTTCTGTCCACACAACACGCGCCAATGTGGAACGAGAAGCAAGATCGACTGAAGCAAGAAGTGATTCAACACATCATCAAGCCGTCACTTGGTCGTTGGTGGAACAACAACATTCGCGTGTTTGTGAATCCAACAGGCCGCTTTGAAATTGGCGGACCACACGGCGATTGCGGTTTGACTGGGCGCAAAATTATCGTGGACACATATGGCGGACGTGGTCGCCACGGTGGCGGCGCTTTCAGCGGCAAGGATCCGAGCAAGGTGGATCGCAGCGCCGCGTACATGGCGCGCCACATGGCAAAGAATATTGTGGCGGCGAAACTGGCCAACGTGTGTGAAGTCCAACTTTCATACGCGATTGGAGTTGCCGAACCTGTAAGCGTGCATATTGACACGCAAGGAACGGGCACAATTGCCGACTCGCAAATATCCAAGTTAGTTCAAAGTTTCTTTGATCTGACTCCTGCGGGCATCATCAAGCACTTGGATTTGCTCAAGCCCATCTATACGCCAACCGCGGCGCACGGCCACTTTGGTCGCAAGCCTGGCGAAGGCGGCAAGGGCACATTTACTTGGGAAAAAACCGAGGACGCTCCCGCTCTTGCAAAGGCCGCGCAACGATTGCGGTCCAAGCGTTGATGTATTGGTGGATACGCGTGCACGGCGCGCATGCTTGGAATGTGCTGAAGAATTGCGCACGAGTGGCTTCATGTCACTTGTTCGATATCCGTGGCGAGTTCTTTCCATGTGCATGTGGACATGAATCATTCCTCGGCGTGCGCGACTTGGTCTTACAAGCGCAAGTTCATGTAAACAATAAAGCGAGCCGCGCATGAATCCTGGACGCGCCGCCGCATATGAACGTATTGCATTGTGCGCCCGCGAGTGGCCGCGTTTTGATTTTAAAATAGATGCCGCACAAGACAGCGCTATTGAGCCGCGTGATCGCGCACTGGGACGCACCATTGAATTGCAAGTTGTTCGCCGCTGGCTCACGTTGCAAGCGGTGATTGCTCCATTGCTTGACCGACCGTGGCACACCATTCAGCCTGGCATGCAAGCCGCTCTATTGGGTGGTGCGGCGCAATTATTATTAATGGACCGCGTGCCCGACCACGCGGTACTGGATGAAACCGTGGAGTGGGCCAAGACCGCAGTGCGCGTGGGCGCAGGTGGAATGGTCAACGCAATCTTGCGCAAGATTGCAGCGCTGCGCGTGGAGAAATTATCCGCCGAGGCCTTTGCAAAATTTCCAACGCCGCAGCGCTATCACCTTCCACTTGAAGATGGCGGCGCATGGAGTTTGTCGGAAGATGTATTCGCAAGTTCCGCACCCGAGCGTTTATCGCAGCAATCAAGCCATCCACTTGAGGTTGTTCTGCGCTGGACCAATCGAATGAGCGTGAAGGACGCGCGGCGAATTTGCTTTCATGGACTCACCGATCCACCACTTGTTCTGTATGGACTTCCAGCCGATGAACCGGAAACCACCGCGCACGGCGCGCCAGGCGCGCGAATTTGGAATGGCTCTCACGCCGCGCTACTTGCGGCGCTGGAAAAATATCCACTGGCTCGCGTGCAAGACGTTGGTAGCGCGCTGGCTGTTTCTCTTTTGGAAATGTCAGCGCCCAAAATTATTATTGATGCGTGCGCCGGCCGCGGCACCAAAACCTTGCAACTGGCCGCGAAATATCCAGGCGCACAAATCATAGCCAGCGATCCCGATTTGGACAGGCGCACATCACTTGCCGACGCCGCTCGACGCGCAGGCTTGGCTGGGTTGAACAACATTCAAGTGGTCACCCCGCAAGATATTGGAAAATGGTTTGGCAAAGCGGACGTGCTTCTGCTTGATGTGCCTTGCTCCAACAGCGGCGTGTTCGCGCGCAGACCAGAGGCGAAATATCGATTCGACTTGAAGATGATGGATCGTCTAGTTGTGCTGCAGCGAAAAATTGTGGACGATCATCGACCACTGCTCGCTGAAAATGGAACGCTGTTGTACGCCACGTGCAGTTTGGAGCAAGAGGAGAATGAGCGCATGGCCACTTGGATTTCGCAGCGAATCAAGACGCCTATGCGCCGGAGTGAGCGCAATATTCCCCAAGGATTGCCTGGGGAAACCCCAACAATGTGGCAAGATGGGGCTTTCGCGGCAATCTTCACAATTCACGGATAATTGTTGACCGAATACGGCTTGCTCTTGGTAACATTGACCAAATCGCCAGAATTTCCAATGAATGTTCTTGAAGTACTAAATATTGATTGTGTCAAAGTTCCGTTGGTTGCCCACGACAAGCGTGGTGTGATTAGCGAGTTGGTGGATGCTCTATCAGCATCCGGCGCAGTGACAGATGCCGAAGTGGTGAAGCAAATTGTCTGGCAGCGCGAGTCGCAACGTTCCACCGGTATTGGTGAGGGTCTTGCATTGCCGCATGGAAAAAGTTCCGCGGTGAAGCGGATTGCTATGGCCATCGGCAAGCCGGCGCAACCCATGGAGTACGACTCGATCGACAAGAAGCCAGTGCGCTTAATTGTGCTTCTGGTCAGTCCGCCCGAAGCTGTTTCGGAACATATCCAAGCGCTTGGTCGAGTCAGCCGCTTGATGACCAATCCAGAGTTCCGTGAAAAACTGTATTCGGCCCCAAGCGCTGACGCGTTGTACAGTTTGTTTCGCAAAGCTGAAACCGCGGAGTGACGCATGGCGCGTGACTACTACGAAATCCTTGGGGTTGCTCGCGACGCGACGGCCGATCAAATTCGCAGCGCGCATCGCAAGTTGGCTCGCAAATATCATCCTGATTTGAATAAGGCGGCAAATGCCGCGGCCATGTTCAAGGAAACACAGGACGCGTACGACATTCTTTCGGACCCTGAAAAACGCGCAAAATACGATCGATTTGGACACGCGGGTGAATCACACTCCAACATGGGCGGTGGAAATACTGGCGGATATGGCGGCGCCGACGCCGAGACACTTGAATCCATCTTTGGAAATTTCATGGGTGGTGGCGGGCGCGGTCGTGGCAAGCGTGCGCGCGGTCCGCAACCTGGCGAGGATTTAACTTCCACAATTCAAATTGGATTCATGACCGCCGCGCTGGGCGGAATGCATCACATTGATTTGCAAGGACCAAGTGGCGCCATTGTTGTTGACGTCCGCATTCCACCGGGAATTTCATCCGACGGACAATTGCGCGTGCGCGGCAAGGGCGGCGCGGGCGTTGGGGGCGGTCCCAATGGTGATTTGGTTTTGTCCGTCAAGGTGGCGGCGCATCCGTGGTTTCGCCGCGACGACCTTGACATTCTTCTTGATGTTCCAATTTCAATTGTTGAAGCCACACTGGGCGCAAAAGTGTCTGTTCCGCTACTGCAAGGCTCCGCGGAAATTCGCATTGAAGCGGGAACGCCAAGCGGCCGCAAACTACGCTTGAAATCTAAGGGAATTCAGAGTGCTCAAGGCCTTGGCGACTTCTACGCCGTGGTTCGCATTGAGCCCCCAGCGACATTGTCCAAAGAAGACACGGAATTAATGCGCGCTCTTGGCGAGCGCTTGCCTTCTCCGCGCGCGGGCGCGCCGTGGGCGGAACTGCAAACCAAATAATTTTTTGAGAGTTGCGGAAGAAACTGTCCTTCAAAAATCTTTTACAAAGCGCGTGCATTTGTTTGCCTACTTTGCATCACGTGGAACGAAGCGATCAACTTTTCAGAAGTGAGCCCGCAACTCAAAACCAAAAGGCACATCACCTTGAGATCAACGAACGATTATTAGCGAACAAGATTTTTTGTTTCGCCGCGCGGCCGCAAGCACACCACGTCTGGAAGATTTCGAAACCAGCCGTCGCAATCAAGGCCGTACCCCGCCACGAATAAATCCGGCACTTCAAAGCCAACAAATTCGCACGGCGTAGCCAAGGCTTCGGGCAATTGCTTGCGCAACAAAACGCACGTACGAACACTCAGCGCACCGCTGTCTTGCACACTTTTGCGCAGAAATTTGACAGTGCGCCCACTGTCAAGAATGTCATCCACAATGAGAACATGGCGCCCCTTCACGCCTTCAGGAACACCGCCCTCAAGTTTGGGACCCTGGCTGTGCGTGCCGGCGCCGTAACTGCGCGCGGTGATCAAGTCAATGCGTAAGCGTTGAGGAAAGCAGCGAATGAGATCGGCGGCAAATACAAGCGCTCCAGTGAGCACAGGCATGATCACAAGTCCGTCCACATTTCCGCCAAGGGACGCGGTGATTTCGGCCGCAAGCAGTGGCAGGCGCCGTGCGATGTCTTGCCGCGCAACAACCACTTCGCCTGGCTCAAGATTTGTCTCTTTCATTACGCGCTCCGTTGATGACG
>CAIUGT010000007.1 GCA_903898755.1 uncultured bacterium
CGCGAGCGAGTTTCATACACAACCCCACTCTCGCTTAAAACACTTTGCGCTTTGCGAATGCTCTCTAGCCAATGCGCGTCGGCGCCAACCAAATCCGGCTCCCAAGTCACAACACGCGCAATACCCGCTTGAACCATGCCAATGGCGCAAGCCACGCACGGCGAAAATGATGTGAAAACGGTGCACCCAAGCGGACTCACCCCGTTGCGCGCGCACTGAATAATGGCGTTCATTTCCGCGTGCACAATCAATTCATATTTGGCTGGTCTTTCCAATCGCTCCGCGCGATCTTCAACGCCACGAGGCAACCCATTAAATCCCGTGGCCACAATTTGTTTGGCGGCGCTGACAATAATTGCGCCAACCCCTCGGCTTGGATCCTTGCTCCATGTTGCAATCTGATCCGCGAGCAGCAGAAATCGAATGTCCCATTTATCGTTGCTTGCAGACTTCATTGTGTGGCTTGCATCCGCAACAAGTCTAACTACAACTAGGCGCTGATCGCTTTCAGGCCCATATGCGTGTCGCCAAGTGAGCCGACGATTGATTCCAATCGCTCCGCGACTTGTCCCATGCCTTGCACGCGATCTTGGGGATTTAATTGAACGCACTCTTGCACAAGATGGCTCAACTCAATTGGAATATTGCGATTCACCGTGTGCAATGGCTCCGGCAATTTCACCATCTCGGCGCTGATCGGTGATGCGGAGATAGCCTCGCCTTGCGGCGGCAACACGGTTGGAATGACCTTGCGCGCCAAAACCCAATACACCATGGCTCCAAAGTTGTAGACATCCGTCTGGGCCGTAATGGCTTGTCGGTTGGCTTGCTCTGGCGCGATGTATCCCGGTGTCCCCTGAATTCGTACTTTGACGTGATCAACTGGGCATGCTTGTCCAAGATCAATAATCTTGACTTGTTTCTTGTCGGTCACCATGACATTGATGGGCTTCATGTCGCCGTGCACAAATCCACGGTTATTCATGTGCTCTAGACCGCGCGCAATTTGCGCGAACAATCTGATGGCTTCCGCCATGTTTTTAAATTTGTGGGTTTCCAAAGTGCCCGCGTCCACAAGCTCCATCAATAATCCAACCTCTGTTGTCGTGAACAGTTTTTTTATCCGCAACAACTTATGAATGCCACGAATGCTTTCGTGATCCAGCTTGGAGCCAATCGAATATTCCTGTTCCACCTGCTCAATGAAACGTTCTGACTTTTGATCCACGCGAACGACATGCTTCAAAGCCCACACTTGCTTGGTTTTGAGATCTTGCACTACATACACTTCGCTCGCGGCGCCAGTGCCAATCTTCGCGATGACGCGATGACCAAAAAGTTCAATCGGTAAAGATGCCATAGTCCTATTGAATCAAACCATTTCTAAAAATGTAAAAGCGAACAGAGAGAATTGTTCTAAATCTCACAAATTTGAACAAATTGATCCTAACAATTCCACACTATCCAAGCAACAGTATTTTGTCTCTTTTAGCACCAAATCAGAGGATATTTTGAAATAAACACCCCAAGAACAAGTCGCGCCCGAGTCAAAAATGCAATCAATTTACGTCAAGATTGTGTGTGGAGAAGTTTCGCTTCGAAATCAGCTGCGCTAAAAAATCGGCCTGGACTACTCACGCCCGCGACATCACTGTGCAAATAAACTTTATCCGCGGAAATGTTCAATTCTTTTTGCAGCCGTCTAACCAACGACGCCAACTCGCTCATTTGATTTTCGGTGAAGGGTCGTCGATCACCATTGCCAATCAAGCAAATTCCGACAGCGTGTCGGTTTAATTCATCAGCCGAAGGCATGTTCTTGTTTGACACCAACATCACGGACATTGGTGAATGATTGTTCTTTGCAATCGAAGCAACATGCGCGCCAGGTTCTTGCTTGTTCCAGCGGCTGGCAACTTCTATATATCCGTCGGCAATTCCTTGACCATTTCCAATTATGAAGTGGTAGCCAATTCCGCTCGCATCTGTTGCGCCCTGAAGTCGCGCCACTGAAGCAGCGTCACCGGCGGGCGTATTTGAGTGGTGAATCACAATGGAGGTCCAGCGCGCGTGATCCAGTGTTGCTTCTCGTGGAAGAATGCTTGCGTCTTTCGCACCAACAACCAACGGAGACATTGCGAGCGGCTTTGGTCCGCCAGAATCTCCCAACACCAACAAGCTACTTGTGACCGTCACGGCAACAGCAAAGCCAGCCCAAACCATTCGGGTTCGTCGCGTCAGAAGACCACGAACATTGACAAGCTTGATGATTTGAATTGGAAGCGCCATAAATAATTTGTTCAACAACACTATCGGATAAATCTCCGATTGGCTTTGGCGAATTTCAAAATAATATTTTTCTAGGCTCAACCCGACGGCGGAGAAAGTCGCGCGCGCAATGCGGGCTTTGGATTTCCAAACACATCTGGTTCCGTCACCGGCGTGAAGCGATCACGCAAATTGTCCGAGCGTTCAAACTGATTTCGCGGCTCGCTCTCTGGAAAGAGAACTTTCTGGCAACCGCCCACTTCCAACATACAAATCGCGCAAGCCATAGCAATAGAAATGGTGAAACCACTCACTCGACCACAATTTGTGGTGGTGTTTGAGTTCAATCTGCCTGAACCGCTTGGCTCGGGCTTTGTTTCAGATTGGCGCATAGATCGATTCATATTACTCACTCTACTTGAAGTGGTTTTTCCAATACAAACTCATCAATTGGCCACGGAATAGCCCGCTCGGTTTTCAAGGTTCGCCCCGTCCAACCGTCCACATAGGTCAACACAACCAAGGCCGTGGCGTCAGACATGTTGGGTGGAATCTGAATGGGCGTCTCAAGCGAGTAATGCGGACTCCCAAGCCCCGCTCGATAAGCGTTGCGCAACTGCGCGGGTCCCCAATGAGCCGACGCCAACGGAACCACTTTCCCCGCGGCCTGCAAACTGGCCTCGATCGTCAAGTCACCCGTTAATTGCAAAGCGTGTCCGCGGGCGTCTTGCGCATTCACAAATATCACTAACTGCTCCGGTTGAGTGGGTTTGCCCGCCACTTCTTTTTTAGGAAGCGCCCTAGATAATTGTCCGATTGAAATTTTCGCCGCGCGCGGCGTTGCCTGTTCCAACTCCGCTGATGGCGCCTTGGTTGGCGAATTGTTCTGGTGAGCCAACTGCGCCTGCAATTCCTCCACTTGCGCCTGCAGGGCGGAATTCTTGGCTTCAAGTTCAAGCGCCTGCTGACGCAAAGCGTCCGCCGGACTTGGGGTCAACACCGTCGCATGGCAGGCCGACATGCCAAGACATACGGTCGCTATCCAATTCAGATTTTTTTTCACTTTGTGGCCTTTCCGTCAGTTGTCGATAATCGAATTTCAAAGGCAAGTTGCTCAAGCGCATCGGTAAAATCTACGTTCACCACCGCAATTTCCGATGGTAAATCAAGGCGAATGGGCGCAAAATTCACAATGCCGCGAATACCGGCGTCCATCAATGCCTGCGCAACATTGACGGCAGCATCCGGTGGAACGGCGATCAATCCCAACTTCGCGCGCTTTTGTTTCACGGTTTTTTTCAATTCGGACATGGGTTGAATCTTCAAGCCAGCGATCTGTTTTCCTATGGCTTTTTTGTCTTGGTCAAATGCGGCGACAAAATCAAACCCCTCGTTTCGAAATCTTGTATATGCCATCAGTGCCCGGCCAATGTTTCCCGCGCCAACCAAAACCGCATTCCACGTTTGATCCATGCCCAAAAGACGGCGTAATTGGTCGTGCAAATCACGAATTCGGTACCCCACGCCTGGCCGTCCAAGCGATCCAAAACAAGCCAAATCTTTGCGAACCTGCGCGTCTTTCACCCCTGTTTGGGAGCCCAATTCCTTGCTGCTAATTGAAACCTGGCCCAACTCAAGAAGGTTGTGCAGCACACGAAGGTACAAACTCATTCGGCGGCCAGTCGGTTTGGAGATGCGTTCTGAATTGGGCATGGCAGGAATTCACAATAGACTATCCACATGCATATCGCGGACATTCTTTCCCGCGACTCGGTGACCACGAGTTTCGAATTTTTTCCGCCGCGCAACGACGCGGGTTGGGACTCGCTGTTTCATGTCATCGCGGACTTTGAAAAACTACAACCGTCTTTTGTCAGCGTCACCTATGGCGCGGCGGGCAGCACGCGCGCGCGCACGCACGAACTGGTTGTGCGACTGAAGACGCAAACTAGGCTTGACCCAATTCCGCATCTCACGTGCGCCAACCACACCCACGCTGATATTGAAAATATTTTGACACAATATGCGCAATGCGGCGTCTCCAACATTTTGGCGCTTCGTGGCGATGCCCCGCTTACGGGAAGCACCGCGAGTGAATTTCAACACGCTGTGGATTTGGTGAAATGCATCCACCGCTTCAATCAGGGCGGTGGGCACCCTGACCGCCGTGGATTTGGAATTGGTGTCGCTGGATTTCCAGAAGGTCACCCCGATACGCCGAACACGTTGATTCAAATGGATCATTTGCGCGCCAAAGTGGACGCTGGAGCCGACTACATCTGCAGCCAATTATTTTTTAACAATGCTGCGTTCTTTGATTGGCGCGAACGCTGTGAACTCGCCGGAATTCGCGTGCCGGTGATGGCCGGCATCATGCCGATCACCAATATCGCCGGCCTCAAGCGCATGGCGGACCTGGCAGGCGGCACCACATTCCCTGCCAAATTGCTGCGCGCAGTGCAACGCTGCGGCGATGATGCCGCCGCGGTTGAGCGCGTTGGAATTCATTGGGCCACGGAACAATGCATGGCCCTGCTTGATGGTGGCGTGCGCGGAATTCACTTGTACACGTTGAATAAATGCGCGGCGACACAGGCCATCTTTCAAAACCTTGGCATAAAAACTTCAGCGCAACTTCGCTGAAATCACGGTGCGACGGGCGGATTTATTTTCTGAGGCGTCATATCGGTCGCGGGATCAACCCACAACTTTCTTAAAATGATCGACATATTGTCGTCGCCAGGCGTTCCACGCAACGCAAAAAGTCCAGCCGTCACGGCGTCTTGATCATTCAGCAAATGACCAACGTACGCCTGCAACAAACCAAATTTCGCGGCGTCTTTACCTATCGCAATTCGACGACCGGCTTCAACAAGCGCCTTCTCCAAGCGTGGGCGTGGCGGAATTGTTTGCGCCCCCCACTTCACATCCATCATCTCTGGATGGTTGGTAAATAATTCATGCAGCGTCAAAGCAGCGGAACCCGGCAGATTCGCGCTAATTTGACAGTGCAGCATTCCAGCAATGGCGATTGGATCGTCAGGACGAATGGACAATGCGACTTGAAATCTTTTCTCCGCAACAAACGCGTTGCCTTCAAACATGGCCCGCTGGCCCTCGGACAACAATTGGTTGAATCGATTCTTTTCCTCACCAGTCATGGAATCCAACTTCTGTCCATGCTTCAACACCAACGCATATTCATCAATCGTCATGTTGATGCCTTCGCGCTTGGCTTTTTCAGGATCCACAACTTCATCCGGTTTGCCATCGGACGAGGTCGCCTCTTTGGATGCATCCTTGGGCACTGGAATAGTTGGAAGCTTTGTGTCGTCCTCTATTTTTTTCGCGGCCAAGTCTCTTTTCAATTGGTCATACGCGCTTAAAAGTCTGTCGTGGGAATCTTTTTCATTCTTCGGGGCAATTTTATTTTCCGCGCCGAGCGCAGCTTTCTCATCTTTTTCAAACCGCTCCTCAAATCGTTGTTTGACCTCTCGCATCACCGCGTCATAGCCCTTCACGCGATTATCAAATGGCTCCTCATTTTGCGACGCGCTACGGGGCTTGGGCAAAGGAGGCTTTGTCGCCATGACCGCGTCACCCGATTGATATGGTTTGAAAGGATCACGCGCGCTGATTCCAATGAAGTCGGCCTTGATGGTGTTATTGCGTACATCTTCACGCAAGCGAGCCGTTTCATACAGGGACATGCGTGAAGTTCCGAGATGATCACGGTCACTTTCAAACTTTACGCCTCGCAAATTGCTTGCGGACATGACTCCCATTTCACCGTTATTCAATCGATACTTCGTGAATGGCGTCGCATCCTCGGACATGGAACGGGATGAATTTATGGACAAGGCCAGTCCTTGACTATCAAATTGCAGCGGATCTCTTTTTTTCCAGTCGTTGGGATTGTTTGTTGGCGGCAAGGCGTTACGGTCATTCACGCGTTGAACTTGTCCCAAACTGGGTCTGCTGCCCGTTTCTCGAGAGACAATTTTTATAAAATCATCGTACGGATTCAAGCCAAGGCTTTGGGACAAACTACGTGTTTGGGATGTGTCGCGTCGAACTGGTCTAGCGGAAGGAGTGGATGTTGTATTGACTCCGCCAGAGCCAACATGAAGCGATCCATCAAGCGCGTTCTGCGCTAAAACAAACGCGCCGTTGAACGCCATAAAAAATACCGCCACCGCATAAACGGCTGCCAAGCGTACATTCAGAATTCGCTCATTGCGCTTCATTCCATTATCGTAGCGAAGCTCAAACACTCTTCGCATATAAAATTCATGACCCAGCACGACATCATTTCCCCGCCACCTCACCGAATTTCCAAATTGGCGGTTGGTATCGCGTTGCTCACGGTTTTTGGTGCGGTTGTATTTGGCATTTACGGACCCAAAATTGCAGACCGTCTCACCTTGCTCGGCGGCGTGCCGCTTGGAGAAGTGGTGGAGGCCGCGGCGAATTTGCGCCTGAAAGCAATCTTTCTATCTCAGCGTGAAAAACACGAAGCCCCCTTGAACCAGTCGGAGCAAAACGAGGCGCTTTCTCGGCTTCTTGGTCGGACGTACCACTTGCCCAATCTCGCCGATGCGGGCTACCAATTGCTACAAGTCTTGCCCGCGTCGCTTCCGGGCGCCCCATTTCGCGCCGCAGAGTTGGTGTATCAAAGCACTACCCCGGACAATCAAAAATGGCTGGTGTTGTATCTGGCAGCTGATGACGGACAATTTCTTTCCTTTGATGAGCTTGGGCGAACACATCAATTTGCCCCCGACAATGTGGTGTGGGAAGATATTTCAACAAACAGTGAGGATGCGTCTTTGATTCTGATTTGGAGCGATGGTCCAGTTCTGTATTTGGCTTGTGTTGAGGACGATGATGAGGCGGAAAAACTAAGGCCACATTTCGACACGCCGTAAATTCGCCCGTACATGCCGCTGCGAAATACTTAGACTGTCACCATGACTCGTACGGCTTGCATTACCACCCCAATTTATTATGTCAATGACCGCCCGCACATTGGGCATATTTTCACAACCACGTTGTGCGACGCATGGGCCCGCGCCATGCGCATACAAAATTGCGATGTGTTTTTTCTAACGGGCACCGATGAGCATGGCGTCAAAGTTGAAAAATCCGCGGCCGAACACAACGTGACCCCGCAGGCCTGGGCCGATACAAATGCCGCGGAATTTCAGCGCGTTCTGTCTCTTTTTCAACTCACCAACACCGACTTCATTCGCACCACCCAGCCTCGCCACGAACGCCAAGTGCAAGCGTTCATAGAGCGCCTGCAAAAATCTGGCGCGCTATACAAAGGCTCATTCGAGGGTTGGTACGACGAAGGCCAAGAGGAATATCTCACCGAGACTCGCGCCAAGGAATGCGAATATAAAAGTTCCATCAGTGGCAAGCCGCTTGTGCGCGCCAAGGAGGAGAATTGGTATTTCAAACTAAGCGCATTCAGTGAACGTTTAAAGGCGCACTTTGAAAGCCAACCTAATTTTGTGCAACCATCGGCGCGCATGAATGAAGTCATTGGTCGACTGCGCGAAGGGTTGCAAGATGTCCCAATGACGCGCACAAATTTCACGTGGGGCATTCCCATGCCGGGTGATCCGGGCCATGTGATCTATGTGTGGATTGATGCGTTGTTCAACTACATCACCGCGCTGGATTACACCGACGCCTCTGAAAAAAATCCGCGCGCGCGATATTGGCCCGCCGACTGGCATGTCATTGGAAAAGAAATTCTTTGGTTTCACGCGGTGATTTGGCCCGCCATGCTTATGGCGCTTGAGTTGCCGCTGCCTAAAAATATCCACGCGCATAGTTTTTGGATTAGCGAAGGCAAGAAAATGAGCAAAAGCCTTGGCAATTTCATCGATCTTCCAACCATTGAAACATACATCGCTCGCTATGGTCTTGACGCATGGCGCTGGTTCATGCTGACGCGAGGTCCCATTGACGCAACCGACGCGGATTTCCGCGCCGTTGCATTTCATGAGACGTACACCTCGGATCTTGTGAACACGGTTGGTAATTGTTCCAGCCGTGTGACAGCCATGATCGTTAAAACATTCAACGGCGAAATGCCGGCTGACATTGAGAACGGTGGCACTTGGCCCGCTCGCTGTCAACAAGCGGTCACTGATTGGCAAAAACATTTTGCGCAATTTCAATTAACCGACGCCGCTGAAGATGCTATGAAATTGTTGCGCGATGTTGATTTGTTCATCAATCAAACTGAGCCATTCAAATTGGCCAAGGATCCGGCGCAACGCGAGCGAGTGGCCTCCATTCTTGGCCAGTGTTTGGAAAGTGTTCGTATTGCATTGCTGCTGCTTGAACCATTCTTGCCGCAGAAAATGTCTGAATTTTCCACATTGCTCGGCATGCCATCGGATGCGCCTTGGAATGTTCGTTCGCAGTGGGGCTACTTAAAACCTGGATCGACCATTACCAAAGTGGCGCTCTATCCACGCGTAGAAATCGCCAAGCCGTAATCATTAGAACGTTTGTGTTGATAGGGCGCACGACGTGGACGCCCCGCAGCAAAACACAAATTAAAACAAGCCTAAAAATCAAGCAGACGGGCCTAGTTTTCTAGACCCGCCTGCTCAAAAAAGGGCGTGGACGAGGCAAACTTCGTCTTTACAGACGTCGCCGCCTCCCACAAATCATCCCGCCGCCACCGAGCATGGCCAGCACTGACAGTGCTCCGGGCGCGGGAATGAAGCGCATATCTAGCGAGACGGCGTCAAGCGAAGTGTTGGCGCCCGTGCTAGAAAAGTTCACTTGCCACTGCGTAGCGGCAATTAAGTTTGGTTGGAAATTCCAAGTGAAGGCAAGCGTTTGCACGCGACCACCCATTGGAAATAATTCATCGGATCGAACAGCTGAAACGCTTGGATTCACTCGAATCATGCTTCCAAAATTATCCATAAGCGTAAGCGTGACGCTTTGCATGTTGATGACTGTTCCAGCAGCGGAAATATTCAAGACCACTTCAAGTGGGTTGCGCGGCGCTGCAGTCATGCCACCAAGCATGGAAATAAAGAGCGGACCTGTTGTTCCATAAACATTCTTTGTGCTTGTTAAAACAGCACCTGTTCCAAAGTTATACAAGCCTCCAAGATTGTTGCTGTTGAGAGCGTCAGGAAGATTGGAACCACCATAAGCGGATGTGAAATTTTCCCATCCCATGTACTCGGTATCGGCGGTGCCGCGCCAAGCTGGAATGAGTGGATTCACAAATCCTGCATTGGCGGCAAACGTGACAGCCCCAATGGCAAATATTGAAACAGAACAAATTTTCATGATTTCCTTTTTCCTCAACCTCGACTTGGAGCAAAACAAATTGCTGCCACAATGCAGCATTGACTCTTCCGCACAAGAAGCAATTGCGGTTGCACAATTTGTTGTCAAATTCAATAAATAAAAGGAGTTCGGCGAGTTGCCCAACTGCAAAAAGCGCAGTTATGGGGCGAATGTCAAGGTTTTTCGCCTATCCATGTGGGTGAACACATCTGTCGAGGCACAATTCCTTTAGACCAATTTGGAGGTACTTCCCTATGAATTCTGCGTGCAAGCCCTAGGCTAAATCAACCCGCCATCAATAGGACTTGGCAAACAGCACTCGTCGCTCGGCTGGCTTGCCCGTCAAAATGCATGGACCTGGATCCTTCTCGTTATCCATAGGCACAACGCGAACTGTGACACCCAATTCGTTTTTCAACTTGGCCTCCGCGTCCGCATCCATGGCAAAGCGACAACTGGCAAAGCCACCATGAATTTCCGTTGGCGAGTTTTCGCTTTCGGCGGTCTTGGGTGTGAAGAACTCACGAAACTCTTTCGGGTCATCAATGATCTTGGTGTTGGCGTCGCGAAACGCCTTGGCCTTGGCCAACATGCCCGACTGAATTTCTTCAAGCAACTTCACGGCGCCAGCCACCAACGCGTCCGGCGTAATACTTTCCTTCTCCTTCACGCCGCGATCGCGCCGCGACATGCTCACAACGCCCTGCTCCAAATCGCGCGGACCAACTTCAATGCGCACTGGCGCGCCCTTCTTCACCCAACTCCACATCTTGTCCCCGCCGCGCAAATCGCGCGTGTCAACCTCCACCTCAATGGTGCGACCGGCGTATGAAATCTCACTCAGCCGAGCGGCCAATTTGTGGCAGGCCTCTAGAACCGCGGCTTGAGTTTCAGGCTTAGGGGTAATCGGAAGAATCACAAAATGAGTCGGCGCAAGTCGCGGTGGAACAATCAAACCATCGTCATCGGCGTGGGTCATAATGAGTCCGCCAACAAGACGCGTGCTCACGCCCCAACTTGTTGTCCACGCATGTTGCAGTTGGCCGGCCTGATCCAAGAATTTAATTTCGCTGGCTTTTGCAAAGTTTTGCCCAAGAAAATGGCTTGTTCCTGCTTGCAATGCTTTGCGATCTTGCATCATGGATTCGATGGAAAAAGTATCTACGGCGCCTGGAAAACGTTCGCCGTCGGTCTTGCGTCCCTTGATCACTGGCATGGCCATCCAGTTCTCAGCAAAGTCGGCGTACACCTCCAACATCTTCATTGTTTCCTCGCGCGCCTCGGCCTCTGTTGCGTGCGCGGTGTGACCCTCTTGCCATAAAAATTCCGTAGTACGCAAGAACAGGCGCGTGCGCATTTCCCAACGCACAACATTGGCCCACTGATTAATGAGCAAAGGAAGATCGCGGTAACTCTCCACCCACTTTGAAAAGCTCGCGCCAATAATGGTTTCACTTGTTGGCCGCACAATCAACGGCTCATCCAACTCGCCCGTGGGCACCAGCTTTCCATCTTTCATTTGCAAACGATGATGCGTGACAACCGCGCACTCTTTGGCGAAACCATCAACATGGGCGGCTTCTTTTTCAAGAAATGAAAGTGGAATGAACAACGGAAAGTAGGCGTTCTTGTGGCCTGTCACCTTGAACATTTTGTCCAGCGTGCGCTGAATGTTTTCCCAAATGGCGTAGCCCCACGGCTTAATCACCATGCAACCGCGCACCGCGCTGGTTTCCGCAAGGTCGGCGGCCTTGACCACTTGTTGATACCACTCGGAATAATTTTGCTCGCGAGTTGGAGTGATTGCGGTTTGAACTTTGACGTTTTGATTTTTTGCTGATTGATTCATGTTTGCACCAACCCCCAAGGTAACACGCAACGGCAAATTGCACGGGGCGCGCCATGAGTTGTCTTGCTTCCAACAACCCGACTTTATTGACAGTAAAAAAGCGGTGCAAATACTTACAAAGAGTGAATGTGCAGCGTGATATGTCGCAATTTTTTTCCAATATCAGATTTGAAAGCCTTCACCACCAATTTGCGCGCCTGCTTCGTGGCTTCGCTCTCTGTTTGCGAAACCAACATTCGAAGTGTCTCAATTGCGGGATTACTTTCTGCAAGCGGCGCTGGATTTGGCAAAGACGGCGTCAACTGTTTCTGTGTGGGCAGAGATTGGGTTGAAGGCATTTGAATGTCCGAACTCGTCATGGCTTGCGATTGTGACGGCACAAATTCCTGGGGCTCACCAGATGCACCCTTCACGGGCAACATCAACCGAATCATGGACGCGTCGCGCAATTCTCCCATGGCTTTCGCGGCCGCATCAAAGCGTTTCTCAAGTTCCAAACCACGCTCGCCACTTTGCTCGCGCATAAGTCGAAACGCAATATGCGTGCGCTGAACACGCTTGCGCAATGAATGCAACCAGGCCTCATCACGATCAACCCACGATTTGTCCGCTTGAGAGCGCGCCCTATTCCAAAGATGTTCAATCGAACCCGCCACCATCTCCGGGGTGAGCTCTGTAAACCTAATTTTTTCCGTCACAGAAATCAACTGCTCGGTATCACCCGTCAAACCTTCAAGCACTTCGCGCCGATTGACGCTCTGCACCGCAACATCCTTTGGATCTTGCGCGCTTTGCCACGCCACTCGCACGCCTTCTTGGTCAATCGCCGGCAAGCGATCAATGATTTCATTTAACTTTTTTGCGCGCGCGTCCACATCTCGAAATATCCCCAAGCGCCGCGCCAGTGTGGCCCAACGCTCATCAAGTGCTTTGCGCTTCTCTGAACTAAATGCCCCCGCAGTCAGCAATAATGCGCAACGAATTTTTTTTACAGCGCGCCGGTAGCCGCGGATGCCCTCAACTTGATCATGCTCGGATAGACCCAATGCCTGAACCAATCGTCTATGCGCCGACTCACACTCTTGGTGCAGCACATTGTGGATGAACTTGGCGGCGGGCGAACTCTGTTTCACAAGCGTGATGCTATGACATGTGGGGCACAATGCTGAACAAGCACCAGAGCGTCTCACCCCAGAAGCAAATCAATGCTTGGAAGCGGGCTCGGCAGATTCATTGCCAGTTGGTGTATTAGGAATAATTGGCGAAGCCATAGGCGCTTCTGGCGCATTATCCAACGATCCAAGAAGTGGTGGATTAAATACGGGCTTCTCCACCGGGATCAACCAACGCTGCACAAATGATGGTCGGTACTCCGCACCAAATGCGCCTTCCAAATGCACCGTGGCCATTTGCCACACGCCATCGGTGGTGACATAAATCACATCGACTTCGGCGTGGCTTCCATTCAAGCGCAACTGTTGCAGCGTCATGCCAACCTTGTCGCTCTCGGTCATGGGGCGCGAACCATCACCAAGTTTGATGGCAACGTCATCCCAAACATATTGAGGCGTCTGTGGCGGCAAATTGAAAACCAAAATTTCACCAACCGGGGCCAAACGCAATTGCGCGTAACGCATTCCGCTGGCCATAAGTTGCGGGCACGGTGGAGTGGATGGGGCAAGCGTTGTCTTGCCCGCTGTTGGTGGGTATGTCGCGCCAGCGGTGCAACCCGTCAACGCAAAAAATAAACCTGATGTGATTACGGCTGCGAGCACAAATGGTGATGTGATTCGTTGCATATGAGCTGCTCCCATTTCAAATCAAGTCAATTTCGATTCTTACTTTTCAGCCTTGGCAATTTGCCAATACTCAAGCTCAACAGGAGCCTGACGACCGAAGATGGTAACCAACACGCGAACCAAGCCCTTCTCAGGCAATGTTTCGTCAACCGTTCCTTCGTAATTCTGGAACGGACCTTCCTTAATCACAACCGCGTCGCCCTTCACAAATTCCATGCGAACGGTCGGTGATTCGTCAGGCTTCTTGCTGTCGAACAACATCTTCTCAACTTCTGGCGGCGCCATTGGCGTTGGCCGACCAGCTGTACCCACAAAGTCGCCCACGCCGGTGGTTTCCTTGATCAAGAAAAACACATCTTGCGGAATGCGGCCATCTGGCTCCAGTTTCATTTCAACAAACACGTAGCCGGGATACAACTTTGTTTCCGTCACGCGTTGCTTACCAGCCTTGATGGTCTTGGTCTTTTCAGTTGGCACCATGATGCGGCCAACCAAATGCTTCATGCCTTCAATTTGAACCTTGCGTTCAAGTGTTGACTGCACGGAATTTTCTTTGTTGCTTGCAACGCGAAGCACAAACCAATCCATGCCGTCGCGATACATGGGCAGCTCGCTGTCAGGATCAACTGGCGTCAGTGTTCCGTTGGCGGCCATTTCTTCGGCGGACATTGTTGGCGGCGCCAACATTGGCGTGCCCTTGTTCTTGGTGCTCGCGGCCTCATAGGCGCGACTGGTGGCAACTCCACCCTTCAGTGGACCATTGCTTCGAAGCGCGCCCAGTCCGGCGGAAAGGTTCTTGGTCTTGGTTGGGGCGTCGGCCTCAACTTCAGCATGATTTTCGGTATTTGGTGATTCTTCTGACAGCATGTTGATCAACTCCTCATGTCCAAAACTTTCATCCAGACGAACAAGGTGGAAAAGATAAAGTCAAACAACCAACAGAACAATGAAATGATGAACACCACCGCGATCACCACAACTGTGCTTCCAACAAGCTCGTGCTTGGTGGACCAATTTACTTTTTTCATCTCGCCTTCAGTGGCGACAAGAAAGTCAACGCTGCGCGCGTTCCAACCCACAAACCACCACAAGGCGGCGCCAACGAGGGCCAAGAAAAGCATGGACACGCCGCTGGCCAAATAGATGGATGGGAAACCCACGCTCACCGTATCAAGCATGCGCCAAAGCCAAATCGCGCCAAGCACTGCCACCAAGCCGAAGCCCACAATGGACATTACTCGTGTCCAGTAGCCCTGACCAAATTTTCGAATTGCACTTGCCATGATGAACTTTCAGAATGCGGTGAGAAAAAATTCGAACACTTCAAACAACTGATTGCGCTGCGAACACATGCGCGGAGCAAAGACGCCAAACTTCACTGACGCCACACGACTGCTCCAAACACGCCGGGAGGGGATCGAACCCGCGACCTGCGGATTTGGAATCCGCTGCTCTACCAGCTGAGCTACCGACGTAGATGCGTGAGCAAGGAAAATTCCTTACTTGCGCTTGATTTTGTGAAGGGTGTGCTTGCGAAGTCGTGGTGAAAACTTCTTGAAGCCTTCTTTCACTCGTTCGGAAATACCGCCCTTCACGCGGATTTCGGTGCGGTAATTCAAGTCACCGGTTTCGGTGCATTGAAGCCAAACATATTCGCGATCGAGAGATTTTTTAGCCATGACAAACTCCAGGCCTGAGGCCTTTGATAAATCCCATCTGTTCCCGCCGACACGTGGTCAGCGGGAACAGACAGGATGAAACTTACAGATTGATCTTCGTACAAACACCTGAACCCACGGTTCGACCACCCTCACGGACGGCGAAACGTGTTCCAACTTCCATGGCGACGCCCTTGCCTTCAAGGTCAACGCGCATGGTGATATTGTCGCCAGGCATGCACATCAAGTCCTTCGACTCAACGCCTTCCTTGATGAGCTCGATGCGACCGGTGATGTCTGAAGTACGGAAGTAGAACTGTGGCTTGTAGCCAGAGATGAAAGATGTGGATCGACCACCCTCTTCCTTCTTCAGAACATAAACTTCCGCTTCGAACTGACTGTGTGGCTTGATGGTTCCTGGCTTGCAGAGAACTTGACCACGCTCAACGTCGGCTTTTTCAACGCCACGAAGGAGACAACCAACGTTGTCACCAGCGCGACCTTCATCAAGCGTCTTCTGGAACATTTCAACGCCGGTCACGATTGACTTGCGGGTGTCTGGTCGCAGACCAACGATTTCAATTTCATCGTTGACCTTGATGATGCCACGCTCGATGCGGCCAGTGGCCACGGTTCCACGACCCTTGATGCTGAAGACGTCTTCGACGCTCATCATGAAAGGCTTGTCTGTTTCACGAACAGGCTCTGGAATGTGCGTGTCAATTGCGTCCATAAGCTCGGAAATGCACTTGGTTTTCTCGGCGTCGGTTGGATTGCTCAACGCTGGGAAAGCGGCGCCACGAATGATTGGAATCTTGTCGCCATCAAATCCGTACTTGGTGAGCAATTCACGAACTTCCATTTCAACCAACTCAAGCAATTCCTTGTCATCGACAAGGTCGCACTTGTTCAAGAACACAACAAGCGCAGGAACGCCAACTTGGCGCGCCAACAGAATGTGCTCCTTGGTTTGCGGCATCGGGCCGTCGGTTGCGCTCACCACCAGAATCGCGCCGTCCATTTGCGCGGCGCCGGTGATCATGTTCTTCACATAATCGGCGTGGCCTGGGCAATCAACGTGTGCGTAATGGCGAGTCTTTGTTTCGTATTCAACGTG
Source organism: uncultured bacterium (assembly GCA_903898755.1). Classification (GTDB taxonomy): domain Bacteria; phylum Planctomycetota; class Phycisphaerae; order Phycisphaerales; family SM1A02; genus SYAC01. Next base: position 16,021 of record CAIUGT010000007.1, read on the forward strand.
GCTGGTGGCGATGGTCACGATCTTTGTTGGATCGCGGCGGCCTTCGCTTTCGCTGGCCTTGGCAACGGCGTCGTATGCGACGGCTTTGCTCAGACCCTTGGCGGCTTGAACTGCGGTGATGGCTGCGGTGAGAGTTGTCTTACCGTGATCGACGTGTCCGATCGTGCCGACATTGACGTGTGGTTTTGTGCGATTGAAATTTTCTTTAGCCATGACATTGCTCCAATCCAACAGACTTTGAGAAACTCGACGCGTCGGAACTGTTCCGACAAGGTTCGTCAAGTCGCTCGGGCGACTGCGTTCGAGCGCGTGCTCGAACGACTTTCATTTCGGCTGACGTTCGATGAACATCGAATTCGTCTAAGCCACCGAAGGGGATTGAACCCTCGACCTCACCCTTACCAAGGGTGTGCTCTACCACTGAGCTACGGTGGCACTTACCGATTAAAAACCGCCCGTAGAAACGGGCGGTGAGTGTGAAAGGGTACAGATTTTTTTGCGTGGGTCAAGTGGGGGAAAGTATGTGCATGGGCGCAGCGAAGTGAAGGGTGGCGAGGTTGCGACTGGCTGCCCTGTTTTGATTGATCTGCCCAAGACTGCTGGTCTTGCTCATTGCCCATGAGCCATTTCTAAGATGTGAATACGCTTGATTTTATAAAGGTCTTATAAAAACAGTATTTAATTCCAAATTAAGCCTATCTCATATCTAAATGGCGAAATCGAACGCCTCGGCCTTGATCGCTTGGATCGTTTGCGCCGGTATTCAAAGTTCCGTCATCTTTCAGATTGTTGGCGCCGCCCTCCAACTCAAACATGCTGGCCCATTTGGCCTCCGTACGAGTGTGACCATCCAACAAAAGAATCAAGCAGGTGTCACCGGGATAGCGAAAGTCGACTTGACCCAGACTTTCTTTGGTTGCCGAACCGGTTTCGGAGTCGACGGCTCCAGCAGTGGATTCACAATTAAATGGACGAACGGAAAGTGGACCAGAATCAGTGGAATCGACTGGATCAATAGTTTCGCCGGCGCAGGAATCCACAAGGTACGCGCTCACTTCTGGGCGCGTCATTTCACCAAATGTGAAATAAGGCCCCTTCATGGCGTCGTATGGATGATTTGTTTTTGTGCGAAAGGAAAACTGCGCGTCGCCCTTTTGCAAAAGATTCATGCGAGAGTCAAAGAAATTGTTCGCGGCAAATAGACCAGGCACGCCTTGCAAAATTGCGTTGCCGCCTAATTTATTTGTGGCGATCTCGGAATCAAGACTGATTGGTTTTGCGGGATCGAAGCCTGGTTGCGTGTACGTGGTATACGGCTTAAGCAGCGGCAAATTCGAACGAAACGGTGTCTTGTCGTAGCCGGTTAATTTTTCATACAGCGTGTCGTCGGGATTATCAAATCGATATTGATATTCAGTGACATTCGTGCCGCCGCCCGTGTCATCGATGGCAAGATTTGCAATGGGTCCGTAACCGGCATCAGTCCATAAAATGTCCGCCCAGGTTCCCTTGTATTGATCGCCCACCGGCGGCGATTTTTCACTGCGGATATTTCCGCGCGACTTCATTTTTCCCTTGGCGTCTTTGTAGCCAGCCGCATCGGAGAAATCAAAAGCACTGGGAACAACGGTGTCGCGATTTGCCTGCGCATAGGACTGCATCAGCATGAAAGTCTGCTTCATGTGGGCCATACTGATCGTGCGCGCGCCGTTGCCACGTACGGCATTCAGTGTGGGCAAGAGCAACGCAATTAAAATTCCAATAATGCTAATGACCACCAAGATTTCAATCATGGTGAATGCGTTGCGGATCAAACGGGTTGAGCGGCGTGCGCCGGATACTGGTGACGTGCGATTGAAATTCATGGGATTTCCTTCTGAAACAATTCGTTTTTCTATACGCAATGATTGCGTGAACGGGTGCGGACTTTTCTATCGAACTCTGCTTCAACACATTGTTTCAAACACAATGGACTCCACGTGTAGCGACAACGCGGGCCATAAAAAACCGTGATCCAATGATTGCATCAACCCATGTTCATGGTCATCAGGAACTCAGCATTGCTTTTGGTTTTACCCAAGCGGCTCTTGAGAAGTTCCATGGCTTCAACCACGTTCATGTCGCTCACTACTTTGCGCAGGCGCACAATCAGTTCGTGCTCCTTAGGGTCAAGCAATAATTCTTCACGACGCGTGCCGCTGGCGCCAACATCAATCGCTGGATAAATGCGCTTCTCAACAAGCTTGCGATCTAAGTGAAGTTCGGCGTTACCAGTTCCCTTGAACTCTTCAAAGATGACTTCGTCGGCGCGGCTGCCCGTGTCCACAAGCGCCGTGGCAAGAATGGTGAGCGAACCACCGTGCTCAATATTGCGTGCGGAGCCAAAGAATTTCTTGGGCTTGATTAACGCGGCATTGTCCACGCCGCCAGAGCCGATTTTTCCAGAGCCGGACATGCCGTTGTTGTAACCACGCGCAAGTCGCGTAATGCTGTCAAGCAAAATCACAACGTGCTGACCAAACTCAACCATGCGACGCGCCTTCTCCATCACCATTTCGGCGACTTGAATGTGACGCGAAACTTCCTCGTCAAATGTGCTGGCGATGACTTCAACGCGCGGCGGAGTGTTGCGGCGGAAATCCGTGACTTCCTCGGGGCGCTCGTCAATCAACAACACGATCACGTGAACGTCTGGGTGATTCACGCAAATTGCGTTTGTGATTTGTTGCAGGATCACGGTCTTGCCGGTGCGCGGCGGAGCCACGATCAAACCGCGCTGACCAAAGCCAAGCGGCGTCACCATGTCAATAATTCGCGTCTCTAATTTGGTTGGCTGCCCCACCATTTCCAAGTGAATTCGCTTGTCGGGGTGGAGCGGTGTAAGCGCCTCAAAAGTAGGCAAATCCCGCAGTGCCGTGAGTGGTTTGCCATTGACCAGATCAATGTGCAGCATAGTGAAAAACACTTCGGTATCTTTCGGCGCGCGCACCAAACCCGTCAACACTTGACCCTTGCGCAAACCAAGCTTGCGAATGTGCAACGCGCTGACATAAATGTCATCGGGGCTGTCCATGTAGCTGTATTCAGCACTGCGCAAGAAACCAAAACCTTCGTTCATAATTTCAAGCGTGCCGGTAGCGGTCATCAAACCGTGCTTGTTGGCGCGGGCCTTGAGAATTTCAAACGCCAACTTTTGCTTGGGCATGCCGGCTTGTTCTTCCAAGCCTTCAGCGCGCGCAAGTTTGATCATTTCCTCAGCGCCAAGTCTGTGCATGCCGGCCACATCAAGATCTTCTCGCTTGACGGCTTTCTTGCCGGTCAGCTCTGTTTCCAAAGCCTGGATTTCTTGATTGAGCAAATCATCCGTTGGCAAACTGCCCGGCGCCAAAATCATCACAGGCGCATGTGAATGTCCGCCGTGACCACCGTGTCCGCCACCACCGCCTCCGCCGCCGCCCTTTCGTCGTCGACGACGCTTGCCTTGATGTTGATCTCTTGGTTGGTGCTGCTGTTGCGGTTGTGATTGTGGAGGCTGTGTAATGACGGTCTATCCATATCTTGCGTAATGGCCCGTGCCATAAATCGCAGTTGTGAACGGGAACTTTAAACCAATGCAGCGGACGCCCGCCGAATGTTTAGAGCTTTGATTCAGTTGAGGTCACCGGCGGGAGATCCCGCAGAACCTGTAGTACCTGTCTCTGTAACGAAGCCGAATCACCTTCGTTACGTAGTACATCATGCGCTGCGGAACGCTTTCGGTCAAGCGGCCACTGAGCAGATTCTCGGCGTTCTAAATCATGCGCGGTCCAACCTCGGGTGCGCTGAACGCGTTCAAGACGGGTTGCCAGCGGAGTGTCAATAAACCAAATGCGATCGCACTTGGGCCCAAGACCAGCTTCAAGTAGAAGCGGCGCATCGATAATCAGCGCCGGCGTTGTCGACGGAGCCGCCGCGAATATGTTGTGACGCAGCGCTTCAACACGAGGGTGAATTAATTGCTCAAGGCGGTGGCGATCTTCTGTTGAAGCGAATACCAAGTGGGCCACAGCTTTGCGATTAATGTCTCCGTGCGCGTCAAGAATGGTTGGGCCCCACCACTGCACAAGTTCGTCTTTGATCGCTGGGTCGCGCAGAGTTTTGCGCACCAGGGAATCCGAGTCGCACACAACGCAACCAACCTCGGCCAGCATGCGGGCTACTTCGCTTTTGCCGCTACCGATACCTCCAACAAGTCCAATGACCGGAAGTCGGAGCGTGGTCGACATGATTCAAGGATAGCGCTGGGCGCGCGATCAACTCACATGTTTTTATAAGTTCATGCTGTGTAGAAAGAGTGGCGCAAGTCGCTGCGGTAATTGCATTTTTGCAGAAGTGAAACGCTTTGTAGGAATGGCGGCGCAAATTTTTTTACAACGCGCTTTTTGCAAGCTAGTGAAACGCTTTGCAGAAAGGGTGGCACCAGTCGCTCAGACAACGCAGGCATCGCAATCGGGGCTTGCGAGGGTGCTAAACTCGCTTGTGGTACCACCCTTTCTGCGACGCGGGAAGTGGCGAAGTTTGCGAGGTTGTTAAACTCGTGCTTTCGGGCTCGGAATTTACTTTGCCAGACAATTTTCAGAATCACGCATTTGGGGCTTTGCATTTACTTCGCAAAAAATAGTTTTGCATTCATCAATCATCTTTTCAAAACATAAGGACACACATGACACAAATCCATCGCGCGCTTTCGATCGCTTCAATTCTTTTTACCGCCATGTTTGGCGCGGTTATTACCATTGGTTGCGATTCGCAACCGCAACCAGTTTGGGTGAAACAAGAAATTGAAGCGCAAACCGATCCTAAATCGCTTGGTGGTGGCAAGTGGGTGTTGGTCAGCATGAATAGCAA
>CAIUGT010000008.1 GCA_903898755.1 uncultured bacterium
ATTGTTGCCCGAGATGTTGAACAAGCACTTGGCTTTGTTGACGCCTTCCCAAGCTTTGTCGCCGTCGATATTCAAAATGCATTTTGATTTATTCACGCCTTCATACATGAGATTGCCAGCAAGGTTGCACACCGCTGTGCCGCGATTTGGTCCTTTGTAAAAAATACGCGTACCCATGGTTGTTGCTCCAAATAGAGTGGTCAGCAGCACAATGAATGCGATTCGCGAACGAGTGATTGTTGGTCGAATAAAATTGTGCATGAAGTGGCTCGCCGGAATGGTTTCAAATCTGCGGTCGATTATGCCGCAAGAAATAGTTTAACAGGCTAGTTTGCAATTTCATGCATGGCGTACGTTGCAGGGCGGCGGTGAATTGAAACAAAATCAGATTGCATGAAGAGAACTGCCGATTCAATTTCTGTCATTGATCGCAGTGGCATAACAAAACCAGGCCCCGGATTAGGAACCTGGTTTCGCGGAGAATGTTCTTTAGTTCGGTTGTGACCCGCGTGTTAGTTGCGATGCGTACTGAAGAACAGCGGTTTGAACTCGACCAATTCCGGGGCCGTGTCCTCCAGATCAAATTCGCGGGAAATGTAATCGGAGCTCCAACCATTCACACGCAGTGAAGCTGGCGTTGAAACATGGTGCGTGGAAATTTCCGTGGCAATGTTGATTAAGTCGTAGGCACGCATGGTGGCCGGAAGCACACGCAAACGTCGCTCTGTTAGCGCCGACAAATTGGCAAAGCCGTAGCGGGCCGAGCAATCATCAATGAGAGATTGAAATCGATTGAGCACCGGCGCGGAACTTTCAGTCTTGGGCAATTTCATGATGAACGAGTGCAGACGTTGAACCTCCGCCAGCGATGCCCATGAACGTTGCGACGCCGCGAAGCGATCGCGTAGAACGCTAAAGCCTTCTTCGTTGTCGAAAGTTGAAAGTGCCCGTTCTAAAACATGTTGCGGTTCCTTGCCCATTCGCACGGCGCTAGTGAACGCATTGGTCATGCCCACCATTCCGTTCAGGCAAATGAGACGCAGTAAACCCAGATGCAATTTGGCGTCACCCAATCCGTCAACTGGCACCGACATGGTGAACTGGTTGCGGAACAAATCGGGTCCGATTGGCAAATTGGAGTTACCTGAACGCGGCCGGCTGGAGCACATGAGCACGCCTTCGGAATAGAAAGTGCTTTCCACTTGGTATCGCTGCAGCAATTCGTACGCGCTTTCAAAGTCAATCATGGGACGCGATTGTTGCGACAGCGAAAGCAACTTTGGACCGCTGCGTGGAGCACGCTCAATGGTGAGGCGGAACTTTGGGTCGTTCTTTTTCTGCACAATGCGGCTGATGAGTTCGTTGGGAGTGAAGTACAGGAACATTTTTTCCTGCACGTTCAGGAACAGCGCCAGGCTGTGCCAAAATCTACGGCTGGGTTGAAATGATTCGCCGCCAAGTTCAATTTTTCCTCTGAAGGCGTACTTGGTGTTCTTGTCGCCGATTGGATCGGGTTGCGTTTGCGGCACAAAGTTTAAATCGCTTAGGCCAATGTTGCGTGTTTCAAATGTTGGAAACATGTCACGCGATTCTTTTGTGCGCAGAGTTTTGACGTCACCAGGATTGCTCACGAAGCCGGGATACGCCATGGTTGACACGATTTCGCCGTGAAGTGTGGGCGTTGGTTGCACCGGAATTGGCCAGACCCTTGCCGGACTTGGTGTGGCAGGTTGTGGATGATTGGCTGGCGTTGGTGCGGGGGAGAAACTTGGATTGACGAAGTCGAACATGGAATGCCTTTAAAAAGTGTGATTGAAATAAATTGAACTGAAATGAAATTGAAGTGTGAGTAGGAAGATTGAAATTCAAACGGACGAGACGATGGAGACGCATGTGTTGTAAGCGTCTATAGATAGAACGGATACATGGAGACGGTGTGACAGGGTGAATGCATTACTGGGGAATAACAATTGAGCCACGCGAACGCGTTCTGGAATTGCGTTGAATCCAAGACATGGAAGTGCTTGGAGTAAGGGGTTGGGCGATCTGCTGCTCCATTTGTTTGGCGATCTCTTCAATATTGGGATTGGCCGTGAGGCTTTTCCACGCGCCATCTTGAAAGGTGAACTTGTAGCGAGGGTCCGCGATGCGCGTGAATGGGAAGTTTGTGTCGCGGCATTGGACAATTCGCTTGACTGGAAATTCCGCAAATGGTCGCAGCACTCGTCCACAAATTTGCACGGCAGGTCCTTTTGACGACGGTCTGCAGAAGACGGTCTTCATTTGCGGGCAATCAAATCCTTCGGCAAGAACAAGCATGGAGCACAACACATCCAATTTGCCATTCATGTAGTCGGCAATTTGTTGCTCGCGATCGCTTTCGCCGTCCACAACGGCGGCACGGGCACCACCTTGGGTCAACATGCGGGCGCATTCATCGGCCTCTGATTTGAAACGAAAGAACGCCGCGGCCTGGCCCCAACTTTGCGGATCACTGAGCCAACATTGGGCCACGGATTGCGGCGTGTATTTATCCAAGCAGTAATGATCGAATTTGCTCAGCCAACCTTCGCGAATGAGTTCGCGAATGCTGACATCGCGAATGACTTTCTCAAAGCACAACTTGATGCGGTCCTGGCGAAATGGCGTGGCGGTTAAACCCAGCACCAACTTTGGACGCATCATGGAATGCAGCGAAGCCATGCTCATGGCGCCGTCGTGATGGGCCTCATCGACAATGAGTAGATCCACCTCCGGCGGCGAACGGTCGAACATGGAAATAGTTTGCATGTCAACGTTGAAACCAAACGCGACATTTTCATCGGCGGCTTGCGTGAGCAAATTGCGACGCATGGCGGTCCATCCAACTCGAAGGCCATACGTGCGTTGAAGAATGCTGGCGGTGGCAAGACCCATGAAAGTTTTGCCGGAACCAGTGGGACTGAGCACCAACGCCGAACGCTCGCTGGAGCGAAGATCGTGGTTCTGAGAATCATTTGATTTATTGGTGTGTTTGCCCGCAAACGGATCGCGTTGCGTGGATTGACCGAGCTCTGGACAAATCTCCGGATTGCAAAGCAGGTACCCAAGGGTCTTGCGAATGACACGGGTTTGATAGAGACGCGCCCGGTGCGACGCGGTTTCTAGATTTGCAATCAGCGTGCCCGGGTCGGAAAAATCCATCCCCGCAATGTGTGAATTGTGTGTCGACATGGGTCAACAATGAAACGCCTCACGCGAGCGATTGTGACACTTTGAATATCCATTTATAGATGGGAAATACTGCCACCATTTTGAACTGACTTCTTCCCCTTGCCGCCGCCATCAATTTGAAATTGCGCTGTCACAGATGCTGATTTGAATCGTTTGAAGGGCATGAGCAATCAACCCAAAAATCCAAATATCAACCCAAGCGTCGAGGAGGCTATGAAGCAACTTTTGAACCAAACGCAGGGTCCCGCCGAGACCCCGTCTGTGGATGCTCGCGACGTGTCAATTCCTGCCCGAATTTTGGTGGCCATGCGGTTGATTGAGTTGATGAAGAGTTCGCATGCCAGTACGGCGGAATTAATGGGTGAAATCGCAAGTCAGCTGGGACCTGATGCCATGCGGATGGCCCAACGTATTCAGCGGTCTCAGCGTGCCGCGCCGAATAGAAAAAGTCCAGAGCGAATGACGTATGTCGCTGCCATGGAAGCGGTGCGTAATTATGTCAGCGGCGAGCATGGTTTCTTTGATTTCACCAATAAAGCGCAGGCGAATTCAGCGGATGACTATGTCAAAGAATTACAAGATGTGGTGCAAGCGGGTCTTGTGGCCAAGCCGGAGTCCAAGCCGGAGTCCAAGCCGGAGTCCAAGAAAAAATCCAAGGCCAAGCGAAGTGGGGATGTGGTTGGAAATGTTGGCGCAAATCCTGGCCTTATCAACTTTGGTCAAACCAATTCGCCAAGTCTTCCAACTCCAGGGGATTCAAACGCTTCGCAAATTCCAGATGTGGGTGGTTCTGCAACACCTTTGCAATCACAAAGCGTGAAACCAATAGAGCAGCCAAAACCGCCCAAGGAGCACCCAAATGAAAGTGACAGAAATTGACACTTTCAACCGAGCTCTTTCCCATTATGGGGGAGCGTTTGTTTTTGCCGGCTGGGCGGACGGGGTCGGAGTGGAAGTGACAGAAATTGACACTTTCAAATGTCGGGGTTGCTTTCTATAGAGGGGCTGCATTTCCGGCGAAGTCGTTCCGGGTGTCCAAATAGATGTGTCGGTTTGAAGTTTGGTTTGTCCCAACCAGTTGCCATGTTGGCGGCGGTTGTTCTGCGCACTTGGCCTTTCAAAGAAAGAGATTCATGAAACTGAACCGTAAGAAAAAGAAATTGAACATAAACAGGTCGCTGTCATTCGCTGGAAATCTGCGTGGTGAATTGCGTGCTTGGGAAAGTGACTGCCAGGCTAAATTGAACTCTGGCTGCATTTTGGGTTACAAAGAATTGGCTCTCTATATGTATTGGTACGCAAACATGTCCGAGGAGACCAACAGTGGACTTGAGGCAAACCTTGCCGATGGACATGATGGCGTCATGAATCGGGCGATCAGCTTTTTAGGCAAGGCCTCTCAGAATTTAATTGACGACGCGCGTTTTCACAGTATTGGTCAGTTGAAGAGCTACGCCAATACAGCATTCAACTCCGCCGCAGTTGATGCTGGGCGTAGGCAGTCCATGCCGCAGAAACAGGACATTTATAACCAGACGCTTGACCGGGTGGAAGTGAAGGTGCGGCGAGTGAAGCGGATGATTGAAAATCCAAAGATCGGTCTGCACATTGTGGATTTGGTGTCGGCTTCAAATTCCACGTTCGAAAGTCTTGAACGGCGGGAATTAAAAATGAAACTGAAAGAACTCCTTGAAGTTGTCTTGTCACAGTGCAAGCAACAGAACTATGTGCAAGTGCTGCGCATGGATATGCAAGGGATGAATGGGCCGCAAATCGCCGCCGCCCTTGGCAAGAGTCACGCCAATATTCGGCAGATGTTGCATCGAGCAAAAACATATGTAGGGCAAGCCATTTTGGCCAAGCCAGACGCACGGTACTTGATCCAGGAATTCATTGGAATTCGCATTGAAGATGAATTTGAAAGTTCCATGCGGTATGTCAAATCGATCAACTTTGCGGCGGAAGATGTACTGGATGCGCAAGTCGATCGAAATTTTTTGTGCATGGTTGCCTAGTTCGCAGTCCAGGCAAATAAATTGAGCAACCAAGTTCACACGCAAATTTGAATGTTGGTCAGAATCAAACTCTCAATGCAGATTCACCAACGCCTGAGCCGCGGCGTGAATTTCGCGCCGCCAACTTTCGGGCTTCAACAACACAACGCGGCCGCCGTAGGCCAGAACCCGCCGCATAGTTTCAATTTTGCTTGAGGTTGTGAAAGTCACATGCAGCTCAGAAGTAGTTTGCTCCGTCTTTGACTGGTTTCCCGCCGCGTGGCTGGATTTATTTTTAATCGGGCGAATGCGTTGGGTTTGCCGTTTCGTCCAAACTTCACCAAGCCCCATGTTCAACGCATAGTGTGGACCATCGCTTGGGAGATCGCGATAGACCAATTCAACATCGAGGGGTTGATTGTCGTCGGGAAGTCCGCCAACAGCTTGCTCCATTCGCGCGCGCAAGTCGATTGATTTCACTTTGGGAGTGAGCAGCTCGGTGGAACCTGTGGTGTCATTTGGTTCAGCGATATGTGGATCCATCTCCAATCGATGAAGCGCAAACGACTTGATTTTCTCGGGAGTTTCACTGGAAAGATCCTGGCACAACGCATAGACGCCGCCTTGGCGAATTAAAATATGGATTGGAAACAAATGGCGAGTCTCATTCGACGCGGTTTTACCTTTCACGCTTCGATATTTCATGGAGATCACGCGTTGGTCTATGGCCGCCTGCAGCATGGCGGTCCATTTTTTTTGCAGATCTGGTGAGTTGGAGTTGTATTTAATATTGTCAAAATTGCCTGCAATCGCAGCTGGAAGACCAAAGTCCGCAATGAACAGCACTTTGGTCAAGCGCTCAATGCGTGATTCCCTTGACGAGTTCGCGGCTTTCGCGCGTGAACGAAGCTCATCCACTTGTTTGCCAAGAAGTTGATCAAGCTTTTCATGCCACGGAGTTCCCGCAAGTGAAGCCGCCAACTTTCGTAGAACCACCAGCAAGTCGTCGGGAATAAGCGGCGCCAATCCCGCGCCTGTCGGAGCCGCCGTCATCTGATATCCGAGTTGGCGTTTGTTGCGAATGATGGCGCCGCCGGCCTTCATTTGGGACAACATTCTTTTCACCGTGCGCGCGTCGCGATTGGTGGCGTGCGTCAAGACCTTCAACGGAATCCATTTGCCGCAGTCGCCCGCATCCATCAGCAACTTAGTGATGATGGAAACAGACTCATGTCGCAAAGGTCTTGATTTTGCCATGTCGACCTCATTCAAAGAGCGGGGGATCTGAAATGATTTGACGTCAAAAAATGCGCGCCGGAGTGTTCAACGAAATCATTTGAGTTATTTGAATCAGTCGTAAATACTGTTGGCGTCTTCGATGCTTTTGTACTTGAACATTTGCAATCCAATTGAACCACCAGCCATTAAGCCTTTTTGCGCGCCGACATACACGATCACGCCGTTGGTGTACTTGGCAACTCCCGTCACGCCGGAGTCGCCGCCGACCGCTGTGCCACTGGCGCTTCCAGCCATTGTGTTGGCCTTGAACTCTTCAAGCACTTTTTTATTTTCAAACACAATGATCATTTGCAAGCCTTGACCACCAACTTGCAAACCAATATTTGGATTGTTCATGGCGGCCCATCCAATTTGTGATCCGTCTGGAGCGAACACCGCGCCGCGACCATATTCCCCGCCACCAAAGAGAACGCCCCATTTGCCGATGCCTGGAAACACGGCGTAGCCGGCGCTGGATTTCAATTGATCATTCAAACCTGGAATGGCGTTGGTGAAATAGTCCTTGCCTTGACGCGCCTCAACAAGGAATGAAGAGCGATCATCTTTACTTGGAGCTGTGCTGCAGGCGCCCATTGAAAGCGCGCAAATGAAAGCCAAACCCAATAGCGAACCGGAAATAAGTCTTTGAAGAATGTTCATGGCATAAACATAGCAAATTTTTCCGAGTTGGGATCATGGTTGACAGTGTTCAGTGTGTGCGGAATGTTGGAAATTATATTTTAAAAAGTATTAGGTTTTTGCAATCTTATAAGTGATACTGCATCACCTATGAAGATGTCAGCCGCAATTCTCTTTTGTGTCGCTTCTTGTTTTGTATTCCCAGCGACCGCATTGGCGGTGGACCCCATTGTTCCCCAGCCGCAAATCATTTGGATTGAGCGCGACAATGGTGATTCAACTTTCTACAACAACGTCATTCAATTTGCCACTACGCCGCAGTATCTCAAAGGCACCAAGTTGTTGTTGCGCTTGGCCGATCCGCAAAGCGTAGATCCATCCATCGCCACCAATTTTCAACTCAGCCTGGATGCGGGGTTGCTCAAATGCATACGCGGCTTGTCGGCCAATGGATACACCGGAACGATTTCGTTGATTCCAGATTTCACCCACGCGCAAGATTGGAATTGGAATCCAGATCCAACTGTCATCACGTCTTCAGCCGTGAAATGGATGAAGCCTTATTACTGGGCCAACCAAGCCAATCAACTTTTGGCGGCGGCTGGTTGTCCGCTGTTGATTTCAGAAGTGAACATCGAGACGGAAAGCAGCGGCATTGCCGCCGACGACACCACGCTGAATCCCGTGCGCGCGTACCAAGCCACTCTGTGGCCGGCAGGTCCAACGCAAGTGGGCTATGTGAAGTCCGCAATGACATTTGGATTTACCGCAATGAGCGGGGCGTTGGCTTGGGAAAACCCGGGCGCGCCAACTGATTCATGGACCGCGCCTATTTTAGATTTTGCCTATTTAGAGCTGTACAACATGTACAAGGATTCACACGGTACGACTTATTTGGACGCCTATGCGGCGGGCGCGAATGTTGGAGCCGATCCGCAACCCGCGCTGCCCAACACAATTTATTCGTTGGCGGCGAGCGCGCTGAACCCCGTGGCGCAAATCATGGGCGATCCAACGGATGCAACGCCCGCGTCCACATTTGGATTTTTATTCGGCAGTCATGCGCCGGCTAATGCGTTCGCGGGCCAAGATCTTTCACGCATTTGCTTGCTGTTTTCCATTGAGAACTTTTCCAAGCAGCGCGCGGGTTCGCTCATTGACGCGTTTGGAACGTGGGACGCGCCAATCGCAGGTCCTGGCGCTGGCGTGGACGAATTCATTCAGTTTGAAAAACAATTTCTCACCACCTTCATGCCGTTTTGGGGAACGCCAAGTGCGCCACCACAAATGGGAATTTTTGAATTCAATGATTTGCCGCCGACGTGGATCAAGCCCAATCTCATGAGCACTCCAACTTTTGACGCGATGAATTTTGTCATGTGGGATTACCGCGACGCGGCGCCAAGCGAAGTGACGCTGGCTGCGTATCACGAATGGTTGCTCACCTATTGCGCGCAACATCCGCCGCAACGACTTGTGTTGTATGTCAGCAATCCAACGTCGGCGAGTGATTACAGCTTCTACAACGCCAACGACGCCGCAGTGACCGCCACTGGGTCCACGAATTTTGTGGGCTTCTTGCAAGAATTACACGCCCAATCGCCAGTGGTTGAAGTGGAGATTTTAATCGATCGATCATCGTGGCCACAAGTGGCAACGCCACCAAGTTCAGGAACGCTGCAGCTTCCAGATGTGTGGAATGATTTGCCCGACGCGTTCACATGGTTGACCACACTCATGGGAAATTCAGCGCTTGCTGGCGGCAATCCAATCAAGGGCCTGACCGTTGACCCTGAAATGGGTTGCGCTAATCCCAACGATACGGATTGCGTGATGTCTGACAACACTTGTCCATGCGCGTCCATTGCATATCAGCGCATTGTGGATTGGCTAGACAATCAAAAGCGCGTGAATGGTTTGTCGGCGCTGCGAATTGGTTTGGCGCTTGAAGTTGATTCGCAGAATTTTGCCAAGGTGAACGTGAGTGATTTTCCAATGGCGAGTGATTTGATCGGTGTGTTGGACGCCGCATCACCAGAGTTAGCGAGCTTTACCAAAGGAATCGCGCCGCCTTCTTGGCGAGCTGCGGGCGACAACACAAGTTTGCTGCAGTCGGTGTATTTAGAGGCCTATGTTGGTTGTGGACGAGTGCCCGCAGGTAAACCCGATGCGGGAAAAATTCTCACGCAAGGTTCCTATTGGCGCTGGATGAATAATTGCGGTTGCAATGATTCCGCAACACCATTGCCTACAAGTCCCGCGGTTGCGGCGCTTGCGTTTCAACGCTCTTTGCAGCGAATTCCTTCGGTTCCAAGCGTGGGTTCCATTGTGGCAACCCCGCAGGGCGCGCCCAATGTGCAAATCACCGGCACTGGAACCAACTTTGATTTCACAAATAAGTTTTCCCCCTACGAGGATTACACGCGTATCGCTATTTCAAAACCGGACGGAACATTTATTCCCGACATCACGCAGCAACTTTCATGGGTGTTACCGCTTGCCGAAGCTGATGTACCCGCACCAAACGCGTTGATTGCAGGAGCAACTGGTCCACAAGTCACCGCGGGAACTTCACCACTTCCGTTTTATTACACGGAGATTCCATTTTTCTGGGGCTCGCCATCCATGACGCAATCAATGGTGAATCGAATCTTCTTTGCCTTCAGTGCGGAGAAGGACACACTGCTTCCGTTCTTCGGCTATTGGACCTCGGACAACTTCGTGTCGTTTGTGGATCAGTTTCGAAACGCAACGCAGGGAACTGATGCAACGAAGACTATTTACCAAGACAGCGCAGGCAATGGAATTGCCATGCCCATGAACAACTTTGCGATTTACGATTTGAAGCAAGCGTGCAACCAGTGGAAAATTGCCACGTATCCTGGTGGCGCCACCAACGAACCACCGTGCGTTGGCGATCTTGATCAAAACGGCACTGTGGATTCAGCGGATATCGCCGGCATTTTGCTGCAGTGGGGCAACATGGGTGGAAGCGCTGACTTTGATCACAGTGGCGAAACTGATGGAGCCGATCTTGGACTTGCGCTGATCAATAGTGGTCCGTGCAACTGAAATCCAGTTCACGCTTTAACCAACTTGAGCATCAAGCCACGCGGGCACGGCGTCGATATGCATTTTCTCCTGCAACTGCGTGTCGCGATGGCGAATGGTGACGGTCTGCGCGGTAAGCGTTTCCGAATCAATCGTGATGCAGAACGGAGTTCCCGCCTCATCCATGCGCGCGTAACGCTTGCCGATGGTTTGCTTGGGGTCGTACTCGCACATGTGTCGCTTGCGCAACTCACGGTGCAGGCGCTCGGCGATTTCCGGCATGCCGTCCTTGTTGACCAGTGGAAAAATTCCGGCCTTCACTGGCGCCATGCGTGGATGGAATTTCATAAACACGCCGCTGGGACGTGATTCATCTTTGGTGTAGGCCTCGCATAAAAGCGCCAACGTGCCGCGGTCGGCGCCGGCGGATGGCTCAATGACATGCGGGAAATATCGCTCGTTCTTTTCCTGATCGAAATATTTTGCCTTGTCATTTTTGCCGGAATGCTCCGCGTGCTGGCGCAAATCAAATTCGCCGCGATGCGCCACACCTTCCAATTCACCAAAGCCAGGAGAGGTGAAAGGAAACTTATACTCAATGTCGCTGGTACCCGCGCCAACTTTGGCGTAGTGGGCCAACTCGTCGCGGTCATGCTCGCGCAACTGCAAGTTGCCGCTGGTCAAGCCAATGGATTGCCACCATGCGAAGCGCTGGTCACGCCACCACGCATACCACTGCGGGGCTTGGTCGGGCTGAATGAAGAACTCCAATTCCATTTGTTCAAATTCGCGGCTGCGGAATGTGAAATTGCGCGGCGTGACTTCATTGCGGAACGCTTTTCCAATTTGCGCAATGCCAAACGGCACGCGAACGCGCGTGCTGTTGATGACGTTGTCAAAGTTGGCGAAAATGCCCTGGGCAGTTTCAGGGCGCAAGTATGCGGCGTTGGCCGGATCTTCAATCGCACCCACATTGGTCTTGAACATCAAGTTGAATTGGCGCGGTTCGGTCAGAGTTCCAGGTTCCTTGGCTTCGGGACCAACGCAACGCGCGCGCTCGTCGGCGTTGAGCGTGGTGAAAGCGCGAACTAAATGGCGCGCGGGATCAAGCACTTCGCGTCGCTCATACTTCAGCAGAATTTTCTCCGCCTTAGCGCGTTGCTCGGTATCATTGTCAATGAACGCGTACAAGCGCGCGCCATCTTCCGCCGCGCCAAGCACCATCAAGTGGTCGGCGCGGTAGCGCGCCTTACTTTCGCGGCAATCCACCATCGGATCGTTGAAGCCGCCGACATGGCCAGAAGCCACCCACACTTTTGGATTCATGATGATGGATGAATCAAGCCCAACAATTTGCACGGGGTCGCCGAAAGGGCCAATGAGTTCGTTGCGCACAATGTCCTGCCACCACGCGTTCTTTAGATTGCGTTTGAGTTCAGTTCCCAGTGGGCCGTAATCCCAGAAACCGTTGATGCCGCCGTAAATTTCTGAGCTTTGAAAAATGAAGCCGCGGCGACGGCAGAGCGAGACAATTTCTTCCATTGATTTGGTTGGGGCGTCTGACATGGGACAGCAAGTGTAAAGAAGTTTGGCGAGCGTGTTGAAGCGGGGAAATTGTTTACTCTTGCGCCATGAGCAGAGTGGTAATTGTTGGCGGCGGAATTATTGGCTTGTCGTGCGCGCATTATTTGAAACGCGACGGACATGAAGTGATCGTGTTGGATCGCTCACCCAAAATGGTTGGATGCAGTTTTGGAAACGCAGGATTGGTGTCGCCCAGCCACTTTGTGCCATTGGCTTCGCCTGGCATGATCAGCAAGGGAATCCGCATGATGGGCAATCCGAAGAGTCCTTTTTGGATTCGCCCCAAACTGAACCGCGATTTGCTGAAGTGGTTGTGGAAATTTTATCGCAGCGCAACCCCGGAGCATGTTGCCAATTGTGAAAGCCTATTGCGCGACATCAGTTTGTTAAGCAAGAAGTTGTACATCGATCTTGCGGCGGAGACGGACAACCGAATTGGCTTGGTGCAAAAAGGATTGTTGGTGCTGTGCAAGCAACCAAAGACCCTGGCGCACGAAGCGGAGCTCGCCACCCGGGCCAACCAAATTGGTTTAAGCGCGACTGTTCTTTCAGCAAGCGATGTTGCGGCGCTTGAGCCCGAATTGACATTGGATGTGTGCGGCGGAATTCACTTTCACGATGACGGACATTTGAATCCTTCGCTGGTGATGCAGGAGTTGGCGCGCGATTTGGATGTGCGCCATGAAACCGAGGTGAAAAGTTTCGAGCGTCGCGGCGGAAAAGTTGTGGCGGTACAAACTGGTTCCCAGCGCATAGAGGCCGACGAGTTTGTCATTGCAACGGGTTCGTGGTCCGGCGATGTGGCAAAACAACTTGGTGTTGAACTTCCAATGCAAGCGGGCAAGGGTTACAGCATGACGTTGCAATCGCCGCCGCAACTGCCGCGCACATCGTGCTTGTTGGTGGAGGCGCGCGTGGCCATGACGCCAATGGGTTCAACGCTGCGCTTCGCGGGCACAATGGAAATTGGTGGCGTTGATGACACGATCAATCCCAAGCGTGTGCAAGGGATTCAAGAATCAATTCCGCGCTATTTGCCCGCGTTTTCCAAGACTTTCGCAGGCGTCAACACGCAAGCGCAACCAATATGGACCGGTCGCAGGCCCGTGTCGCCAGATGGACTTCCGTATGTCGGTCGCTTCGCGCATTTGGATAACGTCATCAGCGCGTCGGGTCACGCCATGCTTGGCCTAAGCCTTGGTCCCGCCACTGGATTGTTGGTGCGAAATATTCTGGAAAAGAAGAACCAGCCATTTGATATTGCATTGCTCAAGCCAGATCGATTTGCATGATGGCGGCGTGGCAGAATCATGTACGCGTAGGTTGAGTTTGTGAAGGCAAGCACAGCGTTGCCGCGAGCGCCATGAGCATGCCCAACACAAACACGCTGTGTCCAACCTGTAGCGCGATCAATGTGGTGTCGTGAAAGCCTTGAATGATGACGCCAGGCGCCACTTGTAAAATAGCTGCGAAAAAAATGCCTGAAAAGTTCACAATAGAAATGGTCAAGCCAACCATCTGGGGAGCGACCACGCGCGTGGCAATTGGGAACGCCAGAATGCTGGTGCCTAAACCAATTCCAATAATGAACATGTTGACGCAGTCCACCCACAACGGCCAATCTGCAACATCAGTCATGATCCATTCAGGGGGAAACACTAAATCAAAAATGTAGGACAGAATGCTTATGACAATTCCAATAATCAGCAACTTCTTTGCGCCAATTCGTGCGCTTAAAATTCCGGCAATTGGTGCGCCGATCGCAGTGCCAATGAAGAAAACGCTGTTCAGGATGACGCTTTCGCGCGGCGTCCAACCCCACGCTTCTTGCAATGGAATATTCCAAAATCCGCCGAAGCCCATGACCATGCCGCATGTGCCGCCGTAAATGAGCACGGCTAAAATCACCTCGCGTTTTTTCAGCACGCTTTGTATTCGTCGCGTGAAGGTCAGAGTGACGGGGATCGTGTCGTGATCTTGAGTGCTTTGTATCTGTGCAAAGAATTGGCTGCGAAGTGACCAAGCGCACCCAATGGCTAAAGGCACTCCGATCAACGCGGTCGTGAGCATGATCTCACGCCAACCAAGGTGCTCGCCAAAATAGTCAATGCCAAATTCGCCAAGCGCGCCGCCAACACCAAGCGCGGAATCGCCAAGACCAATGGCAATAGCGAAACCCGCCGGCGAGAAGATGCGTTGCGCAATCATGCCCAATCCCGCAAAGGAGAAGGAGCAAGCGCAACCAAGGCACGCGCGACATGCGATCAATTGAAGCATGGTTGTGGAACGAGAAAAGAAATAAATACTCAAGGCGCTGCACAAAACTCCAAGTGGAAAAAGCACGCGTAGACCAAGCCGGTCAAGAAGCAGCCCGCCAGGAATTTGAAATAGTCCATACGAGATGAGGAATGAAGCGGAAACAACGCCCGATTGCAGCAGCGTGAGTCCGATTTCTTTGGCGATCATGGGATGCAAGGGCGCGTAGGAAGTCTGCGCTGTGAGCTGATAGAGCACGAATAGTTCAGCGAACACAAACGCGATCACGCCAGTGCGCATGGAAATAGTTCGCGCTGGTGGTGATATTTGCACGGGCGTAGAATACGAAATGCGGATTGTTTGGGTGAGTGGCGCGTATTCGCTCGTTCGTTATGAGCCATCATGGTTCGCAGAAACGCCAACCTATCTACCATGTCAGCATGGATAATCGCTCTCAGTCATCCCCAAGTTTGGTTGCCAGATTCGTGTCTCTGTTGACCACGCCTGTTGGCCAATTCCGTTTGGCGGCCATCACTGAGGCATGGTCTTGGGCCGGCTTGCTCGTGGGAATGTATTTCAAATATTCCGCGGCGGCCAATCCAATTGGCGTGCAAATGATGGGGCCCATTCACGGCGGACTTTTTATTTTCTATGTCATCGCCACCATTCGCGTGGCCATGCATATGCGCTGGGGAATGTGGACAACCATCATTGGAATTTTCGCGGCTTTGCCACCGTTTTGCACCTACTTTTTCGAAGTGTGGATGTTGCGTTCGCGGCGCCTAGAAGTGAAGCCGCGCTCCTGACGACGCTGGTTGCTGGGCACACGCGCATCTTTTCAATTATGAAATTTTCCAATGCCATGCGCCGTAAAAAATTGAAATTCTATTTTTAAATCACTCTGCATCGCAAGCCGTTAGCCTTGCGCACATGAATCGAATTGCTCTTGTGGCTGGTCCACTTTTTGGAATACTCGCCTGGCTCACTTTTGATCCATCCATAATCGGCGTGAGCGACATGAGCAGGCCTGGCGCAATCGTCACGGGGCTTCTGGTGTGGATGGCCATATGGTGGGCGACGCAGGTGGTCGATCTTGCCATCACTGGTTTATTGCCGGTGATTGTGCTGACTATTTTCAACATCGGCTCCACGCAGGAAATATTGTCGCCCTACGCCAACGATGTGATTTTTCTTTTTGCCGGCGGTTGCACTATTGGATTCGCAATTGAGCGGCACGGACTTGGCCAGCGCTTTATTGCGTTTGTGTTGAGGCATGTCGGCCATTCACCCTCGCGAATTGTCGCGGGATTTCTCATCGGCACGTCGCTCTTAAGCGCGTGGGTTTCCAACATGGCTTCCGCGGCAATCATGCTGCCGTTGGCAAGTGCGGCCGTAGCTTGTTTTGCAAATGTTTCAATTGAAAAACCAGAGCACACGCGTGCCTTTCATAATTTTGAGCGCGCCGTTTTTCTAGCCGTTGCGTATGGCGCAAGCATCGGCGGAGTGATGACGCTCCTTGGTAGTCCACCCAATCCAATCGCCGCTGAGTGGTTGCGCGCCAATGGAAGCAAGATGGATTTTTTGAGTTGGTCCATGATCGGCGTGCCCACAGCGCTTGTCATGATGGCGGCTACGTTCATTGTTTTTAGCGTCATGTTTCCAATGAAGAGTCTCGCCTCGTCATCTATCACTCTTCCCATGAATCACGGACCCATGACGCGCGCCGCGAAGATGACCATTGTGATTTTTGTCGCGGCCATTATTGCGTGGGTGGGGGCGCCATTTATTAAATCATGGTTGCCTGATTTAATGTTGCGCGATGGAATGATCGCCATCACTGCCGCGTTGCTGCTGTTCATCATTCCAGAAATGAAGGGCTCCAATGACGCCATTGTTCCGTGGTCTCAAACGGCGCATTTGCCATGGGGAATATTCATTTTGTTTGGCGGTGGGCTTTGTCTTGCCGATGCCATGCAGCGCACGGGTGTATCGAACGCGGTGGCGCAATCATTCACTGGGCTCTCAGTGGTGCCCGCCCCAATCTTGTTGTTCATCATTGTGATTTCCCTGATTTTTGCCA
Source organism: uncultured bacterium (assembly GCA_903898755.1). Lineage (GTDB taxonomy): Bacteria > Planctomycetota > Phycisphaerae > Phycisphaerales > SM1A02 > SYAC01. Next base: position 16,096 of record CAIUGT010000008.1, read on the forward strand.
GCGAAATTGCCTCCAACACCGCGCTTGTGGCCACGGCTGTTCCAATCGTTGGCGCAATGGCGCCTGGACTTGGAATACCCACTGAACGATTGGTGGTGGCGTGCGCGCTTGCCACAAGTTACGCATTCATGTTGCCAGTGGGAACGCCGCCAAGCGCGTTGGTGTTTGCCACGGGCCGCGTCCCTTTGAAGCAAATGATGCGAGTTGGATTTGTGTTGAACTTGTGCGCCGCCATCATCATCACGCTGGCGTGCTCAATTCTTGCGTAAGCCACACATTCGCCATCAACTCATTTCAATCTTCACCTGCGCCTGCACGCTTTCCCAGCATGTCATTCAAGCGCATGCGATGGTCGCGGTCAAACTTTGCTCGCTCCGGACTCGTCAAAGATCACCATGATCCATGTGGCAAAGATCAACAGATGCACAACGCCTTGCATCATGTTCACACGACCGCGCATAAGGTTGACAATTGACACCGCGAATGTCAGCACAAAAAGCGCAATATACGGCGGCTCAAGTCCTAGTTCGGGGCTTACTCCTGTGACATAGCGCATCACAATCACTGCGGGAACGGTTAGACCAATTGTTGCCAATGCGCTTCCAAGCAGCACATTAATGGTGCGTTGCATGTCATCCTCACGCGAGGCGCGCAGCGCGGCCAGTCCCTCTGGAGCAAGCACCAGTGCGGCAATAAAGATGCCGCTGAGTGGCGCGGGCAGATTCCATGTTTGAAAAAGAACCGTGACTCTTGCGCCCACACTTTCGGCCAGCATGACCACGGCGCCAAGTGAAATCACCAGCAGCATGATGGTGATCGCGAGTGAATGATGCACGGCATGCGCGTGTATTTTTTCCTTCTCGGTTGACTTGTGCTCAAAGAATTCGCGGGAGGCGGATGTTTGCGAAATCAAAAACAAAATATAAATCACAAGACAGGTGATGCCAACATAGATCTCCATGGAGTCCGACATCCAACCGCCTTGTTCGGAATGCGTGAATGTGGGAAGAATCAGTGCGATAGTGCCCAACGCGATGATGAATGATAAATAATTCGATGAAGAGCGCGGATTGAATTCTTGTGAGCGTTTGCGCAGGCCGCCAAGCAGAATCGCAAGACCAATGAGAAGATTAAAGATAAGCATGAGCACGGCGAACATGGTGTCGCGCGCCACGGAATTGTCCTCTTGCAGTGGAAGCATCATGGCGGCCACCGCGGCCACTTCAATGGTGATGGCCGACACGGTCAAGATGATCGTTCCAATTGGCTCGCCAAATTGCACCGCCAATGCCTCCGCTTGCAGCATGGCGCGGAAGGCGCACGTTAAAATGCAAATTAAAATCCAGCCAGTCCAAAGCAAATTCGCGCCACCCGTCATGGGGCCCGCTGGCGACCAATGTGAAAGAGCAACCGCGCCTGTTGCCAATCCAAGTAGCACGGGAATTTCTTGCATCCATACAGATTTTCTGGAAGGCAAGACTGCACTGTGTGATGAAGTGTTAGACATGGAATCAATTTACGCCCAAGTTGAAATAGCTGCCACACTCTAAACTTCAAAACAATGAACGGAGAAACAACACGCAATGCGTTGGCGAATTCTTCCGATGGTTCCGTTGTTGTTTCAACTTGGAACCACGGACTTTCCGCCAACATCAAGGCGCTGGAGGTTCTTCACGCGGGTGGCGACGCGCTGGACGCCGCCGAAGCCGGCGTGATGGTCACTGAACGCGATTCGCTGGAACACAGCGTTGGCTTAAGCGGCTATCCAGATCGCGATGGAATTGTCACGCTTGACGCGGCCATCATGGATCATCAAGGGAATGTGGGTTCGGTTGCGTTTGTGCGCGGCGTGACTCATCCAATTTCGCTGGCGCGCATGGTGATGCAGCGCACGCCGCATGTCATGTTGGTTGGCGAAGGCGCCGAGCAATTTGCGCGTGAGCAGGGCGTGACATTTGCGCCTGAAACTCCGCTCCATCCCGACATGTTCACGGCGTGGCAACAATGGCTAAAAGAAAAAAAGTACGCCCCGAAAATCAACCGCGAGAATGCATCAACCAATTCCGTGGTGGCGGGGCAACACGTGCCCACAATGAAGGGAAGTCATATCAATCACGGCGGCGCGACTGGCAATACGCCCATTGGCGGTGAACACAATCACGACACCATTGGAATGTTGGTGCTTGACGCGCGGGGGCGTCTTGCGGCGTCGTGTACCACAAGTGGCATGTCCTACAAAATGCATGGGCGTGTTGGTGATTCGCCCATTATTGGCGCCGGTCTTTTTGTCGATGGCGAAGTTGGCGCGGCGGTGTGCACAGGCGTGGGCGAAATCGCCATGCGAACGGTCGCGTCTTTTTTGGTTGTGGAAAAAATGCGCGGTGGCGCCACGGCCCAGCAAGCGTGCGAAGAGGCCATTGCGCGCATGATCAAAATCACTGGTGATCCAAAGCAAGTTCAAGTTGGCTTGCTGGCGTTGTCACTTGGCGGCAAGGTTGGCGCGTTCGCTATTCAGGAAGGATTCACGTACGCGCTTGGAAATAGCAGCGGCAATAAAATGCATGAAGCGTTGCATGCGCTTTGAATTGCAAGTTCTAGGTTATTGCGCTGCTTCGAACAAATTAAAATAAGTTCCTTCGTACACCAGTTTTGCGTTCTCTGGCATGTCGAGTTGTTCGTCGGGTCTGCCACGGCGATCGCCCTTGATTTTTTGAAGTATGAAGACGCGCGAGTATTTGGTGGTCGCGTCATCAGGCACTTTTCCCATGCGTACTGGCGTATGGAGCACATGTCCGGCCCACCACTGAACTCCGTGCGCCGCCACAACCAATGTGGTTTGGGGCGATGCAATTTGAGCGCGCATGTCAAACAATTCCTGCAGTTCAACTTGGCTTAGAACCGGTCCCGGCGTGGAGGTTCCCGTGATGGAGTGAATAGCTCCGTAACTCACGCTTACCGCAATCAGCCACGCAATGATGGTGCGATAGAAAGTTTGTGAGGGCGGCCAAAGTGCGCCAGCAAAACGGAGTGGTTGTGTTGTCATAACTCTTGCAAGCAAAAATGTGAAGACAATTCCAACTGGCACCGACGCCATCAAGTTGAGGCGCTGCGCATATTCAGGATTAAGCAGGGGAAAGACTAGAAAAATACAGAGCGTGCTCAAACCCAACACGGTGGCTCGGTCGGCGATTGTTTCTTTGCGCCATCGCAAGGCCAGCACCAAGATTGCGCAGAGTCCTACACCAATACCAATAAAAGTTCCATGTGAACCGCGTCCACCTGGACCACCCATCCTTGGTGGTCCTCCCATTCCTAGTGGGCCACCGCGCGGACCACGCCGCATAAAATCTGGTTCATCCATGCGGCGATGTGGTGGTTCATCATCTCGCCCAGTCATGTCGCGGCCACGCTGACCTTGATCATCATCGGGACGTCCATGATCATCTAGTCTGCCCATCGCATCGGGACCACCTGGCCTATGCATTTCATTTCCGGCACCAAAAATTTTCTGCGGAGCAGTGAACAAATCTGCAGCGCGACTGGGGCTGACAGCGTAAAGCAGCGTCAGCGAAATTGCGCCCACGATGACAGCCGCAAACGCGCTGAAGAGCAGCGTTCGTTTTGATGCGCCACTAATGACAAACCAAATCACAATGATTGCCAAGGCGCCAAGCACTGCGCATCCAAATGATCCGCCATGCGTGAGCGCGGTGAATGACAATGCAGCCGCTGCCATAACACACCAGCGTGCAACAATGACACGCGGCAATTTTGTTTCCGCCGCGTTGATTGCGCTCCAGAGCGCCCACCAACTGAGCGCTGCCCAAACTAGTCCAAGCGAATTTTTCTCAAAATCACTCACCATACGAATGACTGGCGCGCTCAACACCGCAAGCACGGCGCCAGCCATGACAATGGGAATACCGCGGCGCGCGCCGCCGCACCATGTGAATCCAAATAGGAATATAAACAGAGCTACCCACGGTTCCGTGACGCAGTCCACCACTTGTGACGCGACTAAATACGCTTGGTCGCTTTGCATGCCGACGACAATAAATATTTTCGCAAGCAGTCCGTCCAGTACAAAGATCAACGGTGCGTCTTGATACAGAAGTCGACCTTGGTTGAAGAGCCACCATGATTGCATGGGGTAATAGGCGGCGTCCATGGCAGGCGGAATCGACCCGCGAAATTGAATCCACGCACGCACCGCGATGGCCGCGAAAAATACCACCGCAAATGCCGCAAACCACAATCGCAAATTCTTTTGAGGCAACTGTTGTAATGGGGGCAAGGATGTTTTTGAATCATTCATAGAACACAAACCAATCTTGATTACACTTCATATCAACGTGAGTCGAATTTCAACTACTTTTCAAAGCGTAACGCCAACCGATACCGGTGCGCACCACGCTGGCGTCAACAATCCCGTCACAAACACGGCCGAAAAAATCGCTTGGCTCATCGCGGCAATTCTGTTCACCTGGTTGTTGCTATTTCCGCTTATTGGGGGACTAGTTGTAGCCAATGACGACCTGAAATTTTTGCGCGGAGAACTGAATGTGGGCTCACTCGCGGACAATATTCGATGGAGTTGGCTGCACACAAATAGTTTTCGTCCGCTTGAAAATATCGTTGCTTACTTTTGCAACGAGCAAACATTGGCATGTTGGCCCGTGGTGCCTTTGCAATTGAGCGGCTTGACATTGATCGCATTTGGAGTTGTCGCGCTGGTTCGGCGTGTGTTACCAAGCGCGCCCATTGCCGCGCCGCTCATTTTGATCTGGATTTTTCTGTCGCCCAGCACCATGACCACGCTGTGGCAAATGGATACATGTTCGCAAACATGGGGCGCGGCGCTGGGATTGTGGTGCGGCATTCTGTGCTGGGATATTTTCATGGCGGCACGCGCAGGGGCTTCAGCATGGACAAAAATGCTCACGCTGTTTGTGCTGGCCGCGATTGGCATGAACATTAAAGAAACTTTTTTCGGCTGGAGCGCGTCGATTGGATGCGGTTTGATTCTTGCCATCATTCTCGGATGGAAACACAATCCTCGCGCCTCATTGCGCGCCGCAGTGGCGCTTATCCCCATCGCTTTGATTCCACTGATTTACTTGGTGATTCGCTACAAATTTGGTGGCCTTGGCGGCGTTCAATCATTGGAGGACAATCCAGAGGGACGCTACCAAGTTGGGTTGGGTGAAAATCTTGTGAACAACATCATGATGTCCGCGTTTGGAATGTTCGCAAATGGTCCGCTTCATCTTTTCAACAATGATGCCGCCATGTTGCCATTGCGCGCGCTTCCAGTTCTCAGCGGATTGGCCGCTGGCGCAATGATGATCGCTGCGGGCGCGCTGCGAGTGTTGCACAAAAAAACACCATGCAATATTTCGCTCCCTGTGGTTCTGCTTGCCGCGGCGGTGTGCATGTTCAGCATTGTGGTGACGCTTCCCATGGGTTCGGTTTCCGACCTCTACGGATTTGGTCCCAACATTGGCTCTGGTCTTTTGGTTGTCACATCGACCTTGATGCTGTGGAATGCAATCGACGAAAATGATCGCTTCATCGCGCGGGTCGTTGGTCTATGCGCAACACTGGTGCTTGCCGCGGTCGGTCTGTACGGCGTGGCCAGTCGCACGTATCAATTTTCATTGACTTGGTATTACACACGTGAACTCAATCGCATTGTTTTGACGCATCAAGCATCGCTGCCATCACAAAAGCCAGGCGAAGCACCCGCGTACATTTATTTTCCGGCGTCTTGCTATACCGGCCATATCTACGGACAAATCATGATCCGCCCGTTGCAATCGCTCAGCATTCAATGGATGCAAGAATGGCTGAATAAAGCCGACCCAAAGCATCCACTGCGAATTGTGTTGCAGCAACAGTCTTCAATGCGACCTGGCATTGATCTTGTTGTGGATTGCAGTCAGTTTCCAAAGCGGCAAGATTGGTAGAACTCTTTTTTTCATGATGTCGACATGTTGGAGCTGTTTCAATTCGCAGAGTTGAAATGTACGAGCTTGGGCCGCCAACGAAATATGCAAGCACATTTGTATAGCGACAAAGGTCCACAAAGAACTTTCCAGATTCAATGTGTGATTTAAGAAGCGTTCGAAACAGAGGGTTTCTTAGAGGCTTTCTTCGCTTCTTCAACACGCACTTCGCGCCGTGGAACAATATCCTTCACAATTCCAACAGCCTTGAGCGCGCGGACTTCCCAATACGTCACATCAAGTTCCCACCATTTGTGCTGCACAGAGCAACATGACGGATCATGATGATGATTGTTGTGCCAGCCTTCACCAGCGGCCACCAGCGCAACCAACCAATTGTTGCGGCTGTTCTCATCGGTGTCGTGATTCTTGTAGCCAAACAAGTGCGTCAAACTATTCACGCTCCACGTGATGTGCCACACCAAGACGGTGCGAACAAACACGCCCCACACCACCATGCCGGCGGCGAAATACAGCGCGCTGTTCCAATCCAGCCAGATGCTGCCAATAGCAAGCGGCGCGGCGAAGAACACCACGCACTGCGCAACATAAAACCACAATGGACTCGTTGGATTCTTTTCCAACCACATGTAGAACGGATCTTGCAAGATATCTTTGGCGTAGCGCTCGTAATTGCTCCACTGATGCAACTCGCGGTTATGCAAAAACAACCATCCCATGTGGCCCCAAAGAAAAGTGACAAGCGGAGAGTGCGGATCCTCATGTTCGTCGCTGTGCACGTGGTGCTTGCGATGAGTTGAAACCCAACGGGCCGGCGAATCTTCCAAGCAGCAGAGTGCAAGCACAACAAGCGTGTATTCAAACCAACGCGGTACGGCGAAACTTCGGTGCGTGAGCAGTCGGTGATAGCCCATGGTGATGGCTTGGCCAAAAACATGAATGCCCGCTATGCACACGGCGAGCGCGGTCCAGGAAAATAAACTTGGCATCACCGCCAGAAATGCGGCGGCGTGCACCACAACCAGCGGCACAAAATATCTCAGCATGACCAAGGTTGGTCGCGTGGAACTTGGTCGAAGTAGCGGAGAGTTGGAGGCGAGTTGGGTGATGTGTGGTCCGATGAGTCGCAAAGCTCTGTTTAGGAAAAATGACAATCCCCAGATGCAATGAGCATAGCTAGTCATGGTGACTTTATCACTATGAATATCGAACAATTTAGATTTTTTCTAATACTGAGGAGTGAAATTCTTTGTTGGAGGCGCGTGAGGAAGGGGGGTTAGAACTTTGAAAGCTTGTTTCTGAAGCGGCATGTAGAAATATGTGATGTTGCACCCCCCATGATCTTCATCTGATAGTTTCATAATTGATCATTGAGATCGTTCCAAGGGCTTGCTGAAGAGAATGAACCAGAACACTTCAATCAATCTTGCGCTTGTGGTGACAACACACAACAGCATTCGGACTATTTCGCGTTGTTTGGAAAGCGTGCGCGGGTTGGCCAACACAATGTATGTGGTTGACAGCGGCAGCACGGACGGCACCGTTGAGTTGTGTAAACAACTTGGCGCCGAAGTTGTGCATCAGCCTTGGCAGGGATTTGCAAAGCAGAAAGAATTCGCAATCGCGCTGGCTAAAACGCAGGAGTGGGTATTGTTGCTGGACAGCGACGAAAGTCTGGAGCCAAGTTTGCAGCAGGGGCTGCGGCAGGCCATCAGAAATGCCGCGCCCGACACTCGCGCCATTGAGATCAACAGAAAAATGTGGTACGTGGGCGGCTGGATCAACCATGTTGGATTTCCAGATTGGGTTGTGCGATGCGGGCGCCAAGGTGCGCTGCGAATGGTTCACAAGCCGGTACATGAACGCTTGGAGGCTGACGGACCGACTATTCGCGCCGCAGGGATTTGCCGCCATGATTCTTGGGATGGAATTTGCGACGCGTTGGAGCGGGGCGCGAAATACGCCCGGCTTTCTGCTGAAGTACGCAAGCCAAAACAATTTCCGTTGCTCTACAGTTTCTTCAGTGTTCTGGCACTGATTTTCAAATACGGCATTGTGCGGCGCGGATTTTTAGATGGTTGGCGCGGCACCGTGGCGATTATTTCCTATTCCATCGGAAAGTTTGCAAACACGATGGCCGCATTCGAACGCACTAAGAGAGATGGCTGAAGTGGCAATATTGAGTAGCGATCAGCAGGCTGGTTGGTGTACTCGCCTCTTCGCCAAATTTGGCCTTGACCTGCGACTTTTTTATATTGCGGTTCCGCGCGCAAAAGGCGATCTCATTGGTGAGCCAGCGCATCTTGTGGCGGCAATCGTTGCAATTGTGTGTGAGGCAATTTCAACAGCTTCAGCCAGTGTGGGCATAAACATACTTGTACTTGCCACACTGCTGCGCGCGCTCGCTCTTCTTCCATCCTGGAAACAAATGTTGGGTCAAACATGGATTAAATTGCTCTTGATATGGATCGCATGGATGGCTCTTTCCATTGCATGGTCGCCAGATATGCCAAGGGGATTTGACCGCTTGGGACATCTTAAGTTTTTCATTTGGATCCCCATGTTGTGGCCCCTGTATAAACAATGGCGTTGGTTGTTCGCCGCATTCTTGCTTTCAGCATTTGTAGTGCAATGCATTCAATTGGCGGGTGCGTTTGGCGCCACGCACCAAATGCAAACGCTTCAAGCAGGCATGCGACATCCAACTATGGTTGGTTTATGGAATGCAATGGCGCTCAGTTGTTGGTTGTTTCTGGCTGTTTCTGTTGGTTGGCAAGCTATGGCGCTTTGCATTCCAGTGGCCGTGTTTTCCGCGGTTGGATTTGTGTGGGCAGGTCAGCGCGCGGCTCTGTGGGGAATTTTAATAGAGATCGTGATCGCAAATATTGTGTTGGTGTTCGCGGTTCGCGGCTGGATGCGTCGAACGTGCCTGCGCGTTGTATTGGGTTTGATTGTGATTGGAGGTGTTTATTTCTTTATTGGAGAAAAGCTCACTGGCAAAGTGATGCAGCTGTACAACGAAACGACTCAATCATTGACGAGCGGAACTAAAGCGGTCAAAGGCAGTCCCGAATCCAAAGTTACTTTTGAATGTCGGATTGCGATGTGGGAAATGTCAATGATTGCTTGGCGCAAGCACCCAATCATTGGAGTTGGGTATGGTGGCTATCAAATCGCTACCGATCCCATCAAGGACGTTGTGTATCCAGCCATAGATATTCATGGATTTGAAACACCCCATTCAACCTATGTCATGATCTTGACAGAAAATGGAATTGTGGGGTTGGCACTTTATCTTGGTTTTGCTGCGGCTTTTTTTGTTCGCGCATTCCGCGTTGTTCAAGTTCATCCCATTCGCATTGGTGTGTTTGGAGGCGCCGTGATTTGGTTCGCTGCCGCAGCCGCTGACACCTATCACATGCGCGGCGTATTTTTAAGCATAGGTGTGATCATGATGGCATTGGCTGCGATGCCGGTTGATAGTTCTGCTGAGTCAGTTGATACAGCGCATTGATTGAACAGCGTAATTTTTTCTCGCTATATTGATTCGGTGAATCAATTGGCAATTTTTTTATGTTCGTATCGACGGGATCTTGAGCGGGTACGACGACTTCACACGAGCATTGTCAAGTTTAATATCGATCAGTTGCCGGTCTATATCGCCGTTCCTAAGGCGGACTTAGCCGAGTTTCAACATGTGATTGCAGACCCATCGATCAATTGGTTGACCCAAGAGGATGTTTTCCAGGCGTGCCCAAGCGCGCGCATTGCGAAGTATGAAAATGTCCCCGGTGGTCAGATGCAGCAGGTTGTGAAATCCGAAGCATGGCGATTGGGAATTGGTGCAAACCTTCTAGTGATGGATTCCGACTGTAAATTCATTCGGCCATTTCAAGCCAGCGATTTTGTGACTTCGGATGGGACTCCATATTCCGTGGTGTGTGATACGGACACAATTCGCGAACTCGCCGCTCGACTTCGAAAGCCCAAAATTTGGTCGGATTGGCTTGAAACGAGCGATCGGACGCGGGACTACTTTGGCAATACCAGCGATGTGCGACATGCATTTGACGGGGCTCCATTTATTTGGAGTGCGCAGGTTTGGTCGGATCTTGCTGCATTACGGTTGGAACCAGCGGGTCAGACTTTTCTCGATCTGGTGCGGAAACTTGGATCGGAGTTGACAATCTATGGTGAAGCCTTGATCGCTTTGAAAAGTATTCAAATCAAATTGCATGATCCATACTTCAGGCTATACCTCTATGAGGAAGATGCATGGAATGATCGGGCGCAAGGGGTAGATGAACCCATTTTGGCAAAGTCATACTTTGGTGTGATCAACCAATCGAACTGGGAATATTGGACGGATCACCAGTCATATCGCAAGTCGCTTCCTTCTCGCGTAGCCAGAGCACTTCGACGCAATATCGCTTTCGTTCGTTGGCGTCTTCAATCCCGTGACTGAACATTGCCTTCTTTGAATTGCCAAGATTCTCTTTCAAGAAATTATTACAAACGTATGACTCGTAATAAATGGCTCATCATCGCTCCCGCATTTAACTGCGATGGGCAAGCAGCCAGTCAAACAATGACTGACAAGATTTCCTATCTTGAAGCCGCAGGCATTGAATTGAGCGTTATCGGTGGACTCAGTGGCAAGCGAGACAATCGGCTTCCACATGAACAAGTTTGGCCTTGGGGTCCTTCGGGCATTCGATATGAATATCGATATGTCACTGGTAATAGGTATGGACGTGGACTTCGTTATACATTGCAAACAGTCGCGGTTTCCATTTTGCTGAGTCCCTTCATGTTCATAGAAAGAATAATGACCGGCTTGTCCGGACATTGGTCATGGGCTCCGGCCGCGGCTTTCAAAGCTTGGCGGCTTCATCAAAAAAAACCGTTTGATTTAATTTATTCCTCTGGCGGTCCAATCTCCGCTCATCTTGCGGGTTGGATCGCGCACAGATTGACCGGGCTTCCTTGGATTGCTGAAATTCATGATCCAATTGTGGCAAGCGGGCAGGCGCAGCCGACTTCGCTTGGCGCGCGGTTGAATCGCGAAAAGTTTATTGAGCGCTTGTTAGAGAAACTTGTATGCAATGATGCTCATGTTGCTTGGTGGTTTACCCAAGCGGCGCTCGCCGCTGCGCGCAGTCGCAATCCTCAACTTGGGGAGCGTGGGTTTTATGTTTTACCTGGTGTCATGCCCCCTGAAGTTTTGGAACAGCATGTGTACGGTGAATATCTCAACATCGGTCACTTTGGAAAAGTGAGTGGCACACGGTCTCTGTATGAATTTCTATTGGGATTGAATACATGGATCGAGCGCAATCCCAAAGCACGAGAAGTCATTCGATTGCATATGTATGGAGGAGGCATTGACGCGCGTGCAAGGCAAACCGCGGATCAATTGAATTTGTGGGATGTGATCGTGTGCCACGGACGCCTTGAGCGTGATCCAGTCACGGGTGAATCAGGGCGAACGCAAGTCACTCGAAAAATGCAAAAGTGCGACGCGTTGCTGTTGCTTCATGGAAATGATCCATCGTGCGCCGAGTACATTCCGTCCAAGGTTTACGAGTATTTCTGGGCTCGACGGCCAATTTTGGCGTTGACCCATCTGAATCCACAACTCGACGAATTAGTGGGGCAGTTTGGTGGAATCATCCCGACGAACATGACTCCTCAAGGCATCGCCGATTCGCTTGATGTGATTTGGAACAAGTGGAAAAGTAAAACACTTGAGCCAAGTGATGCATCTCCAATTGGCGTCGATGTGGCGGTGGCAACAATTTTGAAACATGTCACCGATGCGAAGAAGCGCGCGGGCCAGCACGCAAACGCTTGACGTCATGGATGCGTTTCAAGATGCTGCAGGCAAGTGTTGTCACGCGAAAACCGCGGCGAACGAATCGATCGTATAAAATCCAGGAAACAAATGGTTTGAAATGTCGATGCCAAGAACCTTGGGGCACAATCTTGTCGAAATCTGCCAGGTAACCAGCAATCGTGGCGTGCATGTCTGGCGCAGATCTCACCTGCCCGGTTATTCGCTGCATGACATTTTGTGTGCGCGTTGATTCATCAAAGTCCCGCAATCGATATAGATGGCCTGGAATGGATTTGAATGGCGCCAGGTACAGCGAGTTTGAAAGCATGATGTGATCGCATGCGAAACAATTGTGAATTGGAAGTTTGCAAAGAAATTTCCTTCGAAAGACGCCGTGCATTGGACCCAGATCAACGGTCAGTCCAGCGGACCAGAGGTATCTCAAGAGGGCGCCTGTTCGCGGCGTGGTAATTCCTGTGTCGCAGCCCCTGCGAACAATTTCATTCGACTCATTCACGAATTCCCAATAACTGAATGAATTGCCTATACCAAGATCGGCATTCAGAGCCGCGAGATGGTTTCGCAAGTAATCTTGGTGCAACATGTCGTGTCCACCGACCCATGCAAAGTACGGACTAGCCGTGGACTCTCGTAAAAAATTAAAATTGCTCGATGCTCCAATATTTTTTGGATGCCTGATATAGGTGAAGCGAGGATCTTGTGAAGCAATGCGTTCGCAGATCGCCTGAGTGCCATCTGTCGAAGCATTGTCTGAGATCAGAACTGCGAAATCCTTGTGTGTCTGTGCCTGTATGGATTCAAGTGTTTGTCGAATGAACTTTACTTCGTTGTAAGCCGGCACTCCAAGGGTGATCGTGCTGTGGGAGAGCGGTGGAGTGAAACAGGATCCCTTGTGAATGGTTTCAGGCATCAGGCAATCCGCTTCAAATATCCATCCGGCGCGACGGTGATGAGCAATTTGTCTTGAATACTTTTGTCAATTTGGAATTCTGGGTGCGTCTTCAGATATTCCCACACTGCGGTCTTTGGATTGTTGCCTGGACCCCAAGGACGGTCGGGAAACATTTCCTTAGGCAGGTCTTCCACCACGGTGTCAAAAACAACGCAGTAACTCCCAGCGCTTGTCAGTGGCGCGTATGCGTTGAGTTCCGCAAGCACGTGGTCGTGCGTGTGGTTGCTGTCAAGACACACAAGGACCTTTGAATACTTCGCGGCCACCGCATGCACTTGCGCAATAATTTCCGGCGCAATACTGGAGCCTTGGATCATCTGGATGCGCGAGGCCATTGGATGAGCCTCGATAGCAGCACGGTTGTGGGCGCGGATGTCAATATCAATGCCAAGTACTTTGCGGTTGGAAACTTTTGGATTGATTGATTTTCCAGACTCGATCGCATCGCACATGTCCAGCAACGCCAACATAGAAGCGCTGAAAATGAGCGAGCCTCCATGCGCGATACCCGTCTCAATGATCAAGTCCGGCTTGATTTCCCAGATTAATTCCTGCATGGCGGCCATGTCTTGCGGATATTGAATGATGGGGCGACCTTGCCATGAAAAGTTGTAGGAATATTGGGACGCGATCGAAGTTTGTGTAAAAACCGCAGCGGATTGGCGCAATGAATTATTAGTTGAAACTGCTTCGATTCGCGTCAGCACTTCGGATTGAAATTGACTCATTGGTCGACTCCGACATAATTAAATTTGTTGTTGGACATATGTTTGATTTCTTTCGTGTAGTTGGAATTCATAATGTAAAGGGTTGAGCCCGCTGGGAGCAGAGCCAATGCCTGTGATGGCGAAAGAACTTGCAGGCCAGTAGCGGCTAGAAATTTGCCTTGCTTTGCAGGATTAATATCGATGACTATGTCGACGGATTGACCATTGCGGCCTTTTAACAGGGCAAAGATGACTCCCTTTGAAGCTCCGCCCCAAATGGCGGAAGACGTGGACGCCGAGGGATTATTGCAGAGTGTTTCAGTAAAATTTTCTGGAAATTGAACGCGGTCCTCCATATCAATTGTTGGATTGCGAATGGTTGACAGATCAGCGACAACGTAAAGATATTGTCCGCCAAATATCGTTCCGCTTTCAATGACCTTGCCAAACATACGGTGGAAATCAGAGATTCGAAAGTAGTTGACATGCTCGTAAAAAATATCAAACCAAGCTCGATGTTCGCAGATCCAATCAAACACGGGAACTTCTATATAAATCTTTCCGCCGCCACCATTGGCTTCCTTGAGCTGGTGTAAGAACTGAACTGGATTCTGAATGTGTTCCATCACATGACGAAGCACCAAGCCTTTGCCCTGAATACCCACGCCCGCCTTGAAGTAATGCTTCCTTACACGGGGATTTGTTCCCTCATACGTTGGGTCAAATCCTGAGATATCAAAGCCCTTCCTTTGAAGTAGCTCAAGAAAAAATCCCTTGCCGCAACCAACCTCGACAATGGACTCGCGACCCATGCTGCGATCAATGATATTTGTGACCGTTTCAAGATGTTCTTGAAATAACTGGCTTACCGCTTGTTCATTTTGATAGTGCGCGTCGTAGACCATTAATTCAGGCTGGAATGCTGCGTTATATACAAGACCGCTTCCAAGATCTTCCACCAAACGCATGTCGCCTTTGGGGCATGCCTTCGCCTCTTCAGCACTGTCATACATTCGATTCTGAAAGATCGGTAATTGCCGCTGTTCATAAAGAAGTTTCATGGGGTGTTCAGTTGTCATACTGTTCTTAGATGGTAATCCCAACCACTCGCGGGGGATCAACAAGGTTGTCTGCTCGCGCGCCGAACTTTAATAGATCGCGGCGCCCATACTCGTCGGCGATCTGTTCGGCCAGTGTTCGCACAGTGATTGGAATGCCTGAGCAAATGTTGATCGCTCCCGTGCGGTTACTCATAGCGGTATCCACAATCATCTCTGCCGCAACCCGCACGTCCAGGAAGTCACGGATTTGATTGCCGCTTGTGAGTTCAGCGATTTCGCCCGCTGAAAGTTTGGAGCGAATGTAAGGCACCAATCGCCGCGAATCTTCGCCTTCGCCATGCAGATAGAACAACCTGCACCATGCGAATTCAACCGATTGGGCGGGAAGCCACTGCGAAAGCGCCAGGTATGCCGCGGCCTTTGCGCCGGCGTAAGGCGTGAGTGGGCGTAGCGGAGTTTCTATAGAGAGATTGCCAGTCGTTAAGTCGTATTCGAAGCATGTTCCAATTCCAACAACTCGGCGCACGCCAGTTTGCGCAGCGCCCTTGGCCAGTTGAAGCGTTCCAGCTAGGCAATCCAAATTCTTTTCGGACTGTAGATACTGTCCGCTCTCCGCATACCAAGCGCAATGGATCACAGTGTCTATGCCTTGGCATGCTTGCTTCCACCAATCCAAAGTTTCAGCGAACAGGTCATTGGTGGTGATGATCTGTTCAATATTCTTGGATTGGGAAATAAGCGATTCTTTCCCTTGGCGCACAATCACGCGCGTTTGAACTCCGCGTTCGCATAATTCCCGCAATACTTGACGACCAACAAATCCGGTTGCGCCTGTCAGAAGAACAGTGCCGCTCACGCAATCTCCAACTTCGGCACTGCCGTGACAAATTGTGTTCCAAGCTTGGCAAGCGCGGCATTTTGTTGCGTCACTTCATCGGCAATGTTCCAAGGAAGAATGACTAGATAGTCGGGGCGTTGTGAGTGAAGCGCTTCAGGCGACACGATTGGAATGCGGCTGCCTGGCATGAATTTGCCTTGTTTTGCCGGGTTTTTGTCCACTACATATTGGATCAGGTCCGAGCCAAGCTCCGCGAAGTTCATCAGTGTGTTGCCTTTTGCGGCCGCGCCATAAGCGGCAACGATTTTTCCTTGACGCTTTGCATCTGCCAGAAAATTCACAAAGTCGTCTTTCACTTTTTCGGCGCGTACTTGAAATGCCAAATAGTATTTTTCAGTTTGAATACCAATGGCTTCTTCTGCGCGCAGCATTTTTGCCACGCGATCGCTGATAGGTTGCTTGCCAGTGTCGGTGCGCTGCGCGAACACACGAAGGCTACCGCCATGCGTTGGATGTTCTTCCACATCAAACACTGTCAATCCGTTCGCGGCAAAGATGCGCTGCACAGCGATCAGTGACAAGTATGAAAAGTGCTCGTGATAAATGGTGTCGAACTGGTTCAACGCCATGAGCTGCATCAGATGCGGAAACTCGAAAGTGGCCACGCCGGTTGGCTTCAGCAAGACGGTGAAGCCCGCGACAAAGTCATTGATATCTGGCACATGCGCCAGCACATTATTTGCGGCAGTGAGATCGGCTTGTTTGCCTTGCGCGACCAACATGTTCGCAAGAGCAACACCGAAAAATTCTTGCACAATGTCAATGCCTTTGGCGCGCGCCGCTGCCGCCGTGCTGGCAGTGGGTTCCACACCGGTACACGGAATGTTGGCCGCCTTGAAATACTGCAGTAAATAGCCGTCGTTTGCTGCGATTTCCACCACGTGGCTTGATGAACCCAAGTGAAAGCGCGCCGACATTTCGTCTGCATAGCGCTTGGCATGCTCTAGCCACGTGCTGGAGAAACTGCTGAAGTACGCGTAGTCGGCATCGAACAACTCATGCGCCTGCGCAAAGTCTTCGGTCTGCGCCAGCCAACATGTTTGGCAAACAAGAACTCGTAGTGGATATTTTTTTTCAGGTTGCTGAAGTTGCTGTGTGCTGAGATAGGCGTTCGACGGGGGCGCAAGCCCAAGGTCAATCAATGGCAGAGTTAAAGCTGCGTAGCAATGACGGCACTTCATAGAGTGACTCCCTTGAAGTTCGGAGTGATCAACGCATGCGACTTGTCACGCTCTGATTGCTCAGTGATTGCCATGGGCCACTTGATGGTCAGGCGTGGATCTTGCGCATTGAGCGCTCCTTCCGAATCCGCGTGGTAGGCCGCGGTATGGAAATACAGCATCTCACAATCGCTCGTCAATGTTTGAAACCCATGGGCAAATCCTTCGGGAATGAGCAATGTGGTGTGATTGTCTTGTGTGAGCAATTCGCCATGCCAGTGCAGAAAAGTGGGGGAGTTCTTGCGCACATCAACGGCTACGTCAAACACTTCGCCGCGAAGACATGTGACGAACTTCATTTCAGCGTGCGGCGCATTTTGAAAGTGCATGCCGCGGACAGAGCCGTATTTTCCAGTGAGCGTGCGATTGATTTGGGCGATCGTTTTTCCGCCAAGGATGTGCGCAAACTCCTGCGCGCAGAACATCCGCTCTAGAAATCCACGCGAATCACCAACAGGCTTTCGCCGTAGCACTTTTAATCCTTCAAGTGGTGTGGGCAGAATGTCAAAGCGATTTGTCATGATGCGCTTGCCGCCATTTGCATTGCTTTAGAATATTCATTCATCTGCGCCAAACTGACAGAGTGCAAGTTCTTGTCTTGCTTCCATGCGCTGTGCCAATCAAGCGTATGGCGCAACGCGTCGGTCAGATTCCATTTGGGTTGCCAGCCAAGTTGCTTTTCAGCCTTGGTGCTGTCAAGCGTGAGTGTGTGCGCTTCGTGTGGTTGCTGGGCCGTTTCGCTGCTCCAAGACGCACCAGGAATTGCCTCGCAAAGGTGCTCCACAATCCACTGAACTGATTTGCTGTCATCAAGCCGTGGACCAAAATTCCAAGCCTGCGCAAATTTTTCACCGTGCGTGAAAAGTTTTTCGGCAAGCATCATGTATCCAGAAACTGGCTCAAGCACGTGTTGCCACGGGCGAGTTGCATGCGGTGATCGAATCACAAGTGGTTGTTGTTGATCAAGCGCGCGCAGAAAATCCGGGATCAATCGATCAGCGGCCCAATCACCTCCACCAATCACATTGCCCGCACGCGCAGTTGCAACCTGAATTCCTTTGGGCGCCAGAAATGAGCGGCGATAGGCGGAGGTCACCAATTCCGAGCAAGCTTTGCTGCTTGAGTATGGATCGTGGCCACCCATCGCTTCGGTTTCTGTATATGGTTCTGCGCGTTCATGATTTTCGTAACACTTGTCGGTGGTGACATTCACCAAGGCACGCACGCTTGGCGTGTTGCGTACCGCCTCAAGAAGGTTCACTGTGCCCATGACATTCACGGCGTATGTTTCAACAGGCTGGGCATATGAGTGGCGCACCAATGGTTGCGCCGCCAAATGCAGCACGATCTCTGGACTTGCGGCTTGGATTGCGCGAGTCAAGCTCGCAGCGTCGCGGATGTCGGCGATAGTGCTGCTGGCTAAACGCGAGGGGAGATTGCAGGCATAAAAGAAATTTGGATGTGTGTTTGGCGCAAGCGCATATCCATGAACTTCTGCGCCAAGTTCCGCAAGCCATAGCGACAGCCATCCGCCCTTGAAGCCAGTGTGACCAGTGACAAGGACGCGTTTGCCTTTCCAGAAATTGAAATTCACTGCCAGGTTTTCCACGGGGCTTTGCCTGAAGCCCATAGTTCCTCAAGTTGCGTTTTGTCGCGCAAGGTGTCCATGGGTTGCCAAAAACCAGAGTGTTGGAAAGATTGCAATTGACCATCGGTTGCAAGTTTGGTGAGTGGGTGACCTTCCCAACTTGTTTGATCATCCTGAATCAAGTCAATGCATTTTGGTGACAGCACAAAAAATCCGCCGTTGATAAGACCGCCATCGCCGCGTGGTTTCTCGGTGAATCCTTCGACATTTGTCCCCTGTAATTGCAGCGCGCCGTAGCGACCAGGAGGTTGCACCGCCAAAACTGTCGCTAATTTTCCGTGCGATTTATGAAAGGCAAGTTCCTTGGTGATATCGACATTCGCAACACCGTCGCCATAGGTGAAAAAGAATGCATCTTCGTTTTTGACGTATTCAGCCACTCGTTTCAGGCGACCGCCCGTGAGCGTGTCTTCACCCGTATCGACAAGCGTCACGCGCCAAGGTTCCGACTTCTGCTGGTGCACTTCCATCTTGTTGTGCTCCATGTCAAATGTCACATCCGACATATGCAGAAAATAGTTGGCGAAGTATTCCTTAATGATGTAGCCGCGGTAGCCGCAGCAAATCACAAAGTCGTTCACTCCGTGAGCGGAATACATCTTCATGATGTGCCACAGAATGGGGCGCCCACCAATTTCGATCATGGGCTTTGGTTTGAGATGGGTTTCCTCGGAAATTCGAGTTCCAAGACCACCTGCGAGTATGACGGCTTTCATAGGTATTTTCTCGATATGTCGACTTTTTGATGATATACAATTTCACCCGATGACGAAGATGCTGAACGATAAGGATTGGACGTCGTGTTGATCACGGTTCTTCTGGCAACTTACAATTGGCCGCAAGCACTTTCATTGAGTTTGCAGTCCTTGCGTACGCAGACTGATTTGGATTTTGAGATTGTCATCGTGGATGATGGCTCCAGTGAGGAGACTCGTCGCAATATCTCTGAATTTCAAAAAGATTTTCCAGTGCCGATCCACCATATTTGGCAGGAAGATCTAGGGTTTCGTAAAGGCCGAATTTTGAATCAAGGAATTGCCAAGGCACAAGGTGATTACCTTGTCTTTTTAGATGGCGATTGCATTGCGCAGCCTGATTTCATTGCGCAGCACCGTCACTTGGCGGCGCCGAAACACTTGGTAACGGGAAGTCGAATTTTGTGCGATCAAAAATTGACAAATACTTTGATTGCAACGGGCCAATGGCAAGGTTGGTCTATTTTGCGGGTTTTGCAATGGCGTCTTCACCGCAAGATCAACAAGTGTCTTCCTATTTTTATCAAAGTTCCCGACAATCTATGGCGTGTGTATACAAAATTTGTATGGCGACGCATCAAAGGTTGCAACATGGCCTGTTGGAAAAGTGATGCGCTAGCCATTGGCGGTTTCGACGAGCAGTTGGTTGGATGGGGACATGAGGATGCTGACTTTGTGTTCCGTTTGCAAAAGCACCGAAACATTTTTAGAAAATCGGGTGCGTTTGCTACAGAAATATTACATTTGTGGCACCCACAAGGCGATCGTGCGCAGGCCGAAAACAACGCAGCAGTCGTTCGAGCTAAGATTTTGGCCAAAGGCTGATATGCTGCCAAATCTCGAATTCTTTCATACATAACCAATTTAAAAGTATTTTGAAGCCCTGACGCAAACGTGTCTTCGAAACATCAATATTTATGATTTATATTTTAGGAAATTATAGAAAAAATTCGAGATTGCTTTATTTTTTTGTAAATATCCTGCGTTTGGGTATTCCAGGTTTTTTATACCGAATGCGCCGAATGTGGTTGCTCAGTCGGTGCAAGGGCGAAGCTGCGCGGCGGTTGCAATTACGCGCGGATTACTACTGTAAGTTGGATCAATTGACTCAACTCAGTCCCTCCGCAAAACCATTTCGTTTTAGAATATTCACCGAGCATTCTCGAAACTATCAATTCGATCTGGGTCAGTACATGCGATATTGGAAGAGGAATTACCCTATTCAGTACCGCTTTAATGATGACACGCATTTGGCTGAATTTCCAATATTTACGAAGGCAAGGGTGATTGAAGGGGATGTTCGAAATTTAGTGGTCATGAATATGGATAAGGTTCGGCACTTTGACTTTGTTCATGATCGAACTCCATATCAATCTAAAAATAATCTGGCTGTGTGGCGCGGTCCGGCCTATCAGCCTTGGCGGGTTGAATTTTTAAATAGGTGGTTTGGTCATCCAAGGTGTGATATTGGCCGCACTGATAAAAATTTAGATGGGATTCATCAGCGTAAACAGTGGCTCACAGTCGCGGATCAATTAAAAAGCAAGTTTGTTGTTTCGATTGAAGGTGGTGATGTCGCCACAAATCTCAAATGGATCATGTCGTCTAATTCATTGTGTTTTATGACGCGTCCAACCAAGGAGACTTGGTTTATGGAGGGGCTACTGAAGCCGAATTATCACTATGTGATGCTGAAAAATGACTACTCGGATTTGCTTGAAAAGATGGATTATTACTTGGCGCATGAAGACGAGGCGTTGGCAATTATTGATAACGCGCATAAGTGGGTGGCTCAGTTTCAAAACCCGCGTGATGAGGAAATAGTTTCGCTGCTGGTGTTGCAAAAATATTTCCAAATGACCGGCAGTCTTAAAACATAAAAAAATCAGCCACCCCAAAGGTGGCTGATTATGTAAACATTATTTCGTTTTTTACTTGATCAAAAACGAATCGCGCTTCTTGCCAGCTTTGATCTCGTCGGCCATCCAACGTGGAGTCTTGCCACGACCTGACCAGGTCGCTCCGCTCTTGGCATGCTTGTACTTTGGCTTCACAACGCTTCGCTTGTCTTTGCCCGCGCTCTTTGCTGGGGTCTTTGCAGCCTTTGTCTTGCCTGCTGCAGCCTTGCTGTCGCTTATGGACTTGCGGGCGCTTGCATAGGCCGCAACACCAGCCGCGCCTAAATCATGCAGGCTGAGTTGGTATTCCGCCATTTTGCTTTGGATTGCCTTCTTCACATGGGCAATTTCTTCCTTGCGAATCTTGTTGGCGGTGGCTGTCATTTGCGCGATGTCATTCATGAGTTGTTTGTAGGATTTTTTCATAGGGATCAAATATAGTGATGGTATAAGACTATGTCAACTATTCTGCCAATATTTTTTTGAATACTGTATTTCGGAATATTGTGGGGTATTCATTCCTCAAGTGTTTATAACACTAAGCGAATTGTTCCTGCATTGACTAGGATGAAACAATAATGCTGCATGTAAGCCTTCTTCTTGGAGCACTTCTTATATTTCAAGTTCCTGTTTCATCGGGATTTGTGGAAGAATCAGCCACTCTGACTACGCCATCGGGTGTAATACATGGAACAATTGATCTACCAAGCGGCACTGGACCCTTTCCGGTTGTCCTGATGATTGCGGGCTCTGGTCCCACTGACCGCGATGGCAATAGCGCCATGCTTGCGGGCAAGAATAATTCCCTGAAAATGCTGGCCCAGTCTTTGGCCACCGCCAATATCGCATCGTTGCGTTTTGATAAGCGGGGCATTGCCGCGAGCGCCGCCGCAGGTCCCAAAGAAGCGGATCTTCGATTTGAAAACTATGTTGATGATGCCGCAGCATGGGTGGAGCAACTTCGACATGACAAACGTTTTTCAACTGTCACCATCATTGGTCATAGCGAAGGTGCGCTCATTGGCGCGATTGCGACAGCGCGAATGCATCCAAACGCGTTCATTTCTGTTGCAGGAGTTGGGCGCTCCGCTGGCTTGGTTCTTCGTGAGCAAATGAATGGCAAGTTGCCTGCGCCACTCTTTCAAGCCAACGAAAAGATTTTGCGTGAGTTGGAAGCGGGTCGAACCACGGAAGACGTGCCTCCCGCTCTGAAATCGTTGTACCGCTCATCTGTGCAGCCATATTTAATTTCTTGGTTTAAATATAATCCCTCAGAAATCGTGGCGTCTATCAAGGAGCCCATATTGATTTGCCAAGGCACCACTGATATTCAAGTTGCGGTTGAAGAGGCAGAGGCGCTGAAGAAAAACGCTTCGGCCGCCAAATTAGTCATCATTGAGGGCATGAATCACGTTCTTAAATCCGTTCCTGCTGACCCAGTGAAGCAGACTTCGTCATATACCGACCCAGCTTTACCGATTAACGCCGAGTTGATGAAAAACATCATCGAGTTCGTGCCGCGCGCGAAGTGAATTGCACGCTTAATTTTTTTACCGCGGCATGTCGCGGGCACGAGACCAAATGGTCATTTGTCATGCCCACGGCTTGCATGAACGCATAGCAAATGGTCGGTCCGCAAAATTTGAATCCTGCTTTTTTGAGCGCCTTCGCCATGGCGCGGCTCTCTTCTGTTTCAGTTGGAATATCCTGCTTCTGTTTGAATCTATTTTGTTTGGTGCGATGGCTTGTGTGTTGCCACAGAAAATCTCGGAATGAGCCTTGGCCGCCCTCCATAATCTTTAGCCACGCCTTGGCATTGCCAATTGAGCTTTGAATTTTACTTTTACTGCGAATAATTCCTGCATTTCCAAGCAACCGTTTGACATCGCGCGCATCAAACTTGGCAATACGATTCGGATGAAAGTTGTGAAACGCTTTGCGAAACGCCTCGCGCTTTTTCAAGATGGTGATCCAAGACAGTCCGGCTTGGAATCCATCGAGAACCAGTTTTTCAAATAACGCGCGGTCGTCAAGTTCAGGCACGCCCCATTCCTTGTCGTGATATGCGACATATGTTGGATCAACTCCACACCACCAACATCGTTGCTTGAATTGCGCCATGAAATGCTCCGTTTCATTGAAATGATATTTTGGTGGTATGAGTTTCTACTCAAGATTGAATTTGTATGCTTGAAATCCTGCGCACCGAATTTGCGCTCACTTGAAATTTATTGCGTGTGCGCCACAATCATTGAATAGGGCGGCATTTCAAATTTGCCACTGGTTGTGCGCAATGTTTCTACGCCCGCATGTGTTGAATCAACAACGATTGCCCATGTTCCTGCAGGAAGATTCACGGATTGAACCTTGGGCTCTCCGTTGTAGGCAACAAAAATACTATTCCATGTGTCGCCTGCTTCTGCGCCGTTGATTAAGAATGAAATTAAGCCCGCGTTGTCAAGAAACGTGATCGATTTGCGTATCAGGGCATCGTCGCTCATGCGAAATGCCACGTGGGCTTTGCGAAGAGCGATTAATCCACGGACATATTCAAACACGTCGCGATATTGCGCCTTTCTATTCCAGTCCAAGGCGTTGACTTCATCGCCAGAGTTGTAGGAATTATTGTTTCCGTTTTTGCTGCGGCAGAAATCACTGCCTTCATCAAGGAATGCAATTCCTTGGCTGGTCAACACAATGCCGAGTGAAAGTTGTTGCATCGCGCGCCGCGTGGGCTCGCTTTCCTTGGGGGCAACCTTGAGCAACTTGTCCCACAGAGTCAGATTGTCATGGGCGGAAACATAGTTCACGGTTTCAGTGGGTTCGCTGGTGAAGTCATCAATGGCGCCAACAACCCCACGCTGAATGGCTGCTTTGTCTCCACCAGGTCCTGTTGCAAAGCCAATGGAATTGCCGTCTAAATCACCGCGAATGGCGTTTCGAATATTGTCATTGAATACCGCCATGTGCATTCCTTTTTGCGCGCCCTTGCCAAAGTATGTTTCGCCACCACCCGTCCAGGGTTCTCCATACAACATGATGTCGGGTTTCATGGCGACCAGGCGATCGCAAATGGCGCGCACTGTTTGAGGGTGGGTCGTGCCTAACAAATCAAAACGAAATCCATCTACTTTGAAATGACTTTGCCAATACGCAAGGCTGTCCACGATGTACTTGCGCATCATTGGGCGCTCGTCCGCAATCGCATTACCAACGCCAGTGTCATTGATCAATCGGCCATCATCGCTCACACGATGAAAGTAGTAGGGCACTGTTTGATCAAACGGAGATGTCGCGCCAGTGCTCGAAGTATGGTTGTAGACCACGTCAAGGATGACTCGAATCTGATTGGCGTGCAATTCTTGAATCATGCGCTTGACGTCGCGTATGGGTTGCAACGGATCGCTGGCATTGCTTGCGTAGTTTGATTCAACAACATTGAAGAACGCGGTCCAGTAGCCCCAGTTGTATTCCTTGGCGCCGGCCGTGAAATCTTCAATTGGAAGTAGATGCACAGCGGTCACGCCAAGGTCTTGCAAGTGCGAAAGGCCGCTGCTGACTCCCTTGTTTTTGGCTGTATTTGCATGGGTAATCCCCAAATACGTTCCGCGTATTTCTGATGGGCAACTTGTATCAGCCACGGAAAAGTCACGCACGTGCACTTCATAAATAATTTCGTCCGTTGGTTGTTTCAGCAACGGCGCAGTAGTGGTATCCCAATCTTTGGGACTGAGTCGATTGACATCCGCTACGACAGAAAATGCGCCATCAGCCGTGGCCGCGAAGGTGTGAATGTCTGGAACTTCACGTCGCTCTCCATAACTATCAAATTGATATCGATACAACTTGCCTTGAAGATCTCCAGGAACTTCCACACTCCATAACCCTTTCTCGCCTTGCTTCATTGCCAACTCTCGCGCCGATTTTGTTGAATCAATGCTGTCGTAGAAAAGAAGTTGCACGCCATGGCTGACGGGCGACCACGTTTGGAAAACAGTTTTTTCTGGCGTACAGATGGCGCCCAATGTGGCTTGGAGCGGGGTGAAGCGCTCTTGATCAAGAATATTGCGAGCGTAGATTGTGTTTGTTTGAGTGCCAGGAATTTCCAGCTGCAGCGAGGCGATGTTGGCGTCTGCGACTGGCTTCGTAAGTTGAATGGCGTACATGGCTCGCGAAGACAGTGATTTTTGAATTTGCACAAATGCCTTTATTTTGTGCTTGATTTCAACATTTCCACGTTGCGT
The DNA here is from genome assembly GCA_903898755.1 of uncultured bacterium. Taxonomy (GTDB): domain Bacteria; phylum Planctomycetota; class Phycisphaerae; order Phycisphaerales; family SM1A02; genus SYAC01. The sequence continues at coordinate 41,302 of CAIUGT010000008.1, forward strand.
CACCTGCGCCTTCTGGATCTGCTCCTTGGTCAGTGGGGCGGTGGTTGCCAGAGTGATCTCATTGTCCTTGTCTAGAAACGCGGCGAGCACGCGTACTGAAAGATCGATCTCGTTTGGATTTGTATACACGCGTTCATCGCCAGCCACCAGCCAAATTTCCTGCGCGTCGCCTGTGTCGAACGTGATGGTGCGGTCGTGATCAATGTCCTTCTGTTCCCAATCGCCAAGACGAATAACAAACCCCGCGCTCTTGGGTTTTTCCTTGAACGGAATAACCGCGTAGTGGCCAAACGTGTCTTTGCCCGTGAATGAAAATGCAGCGCCTTCGCCACCCTCTGGCCAGCACCACGCGTTCCATCGATCATAATTTTTGTCAGCGCGCGCGTAATGCACAACCAGTAGGGCTTTCGCGGTGGCGTTCTTTGCCTTGAGTGATTGCGCGATACGCGGAGATGGAGTTACTTGCGCGGACTGCGCGGCTTTACTTGCTTTGTTGTTGAGCGCGCCGGCGTCGTAGGCGCTTGCGACATTGCCCACAAACAAAGCCGTTACGCAACAAATAAATGCGCGCACAACATTGCCATTGCGTGACAAGCGTCCGTTGAATATGCCGAAAGTTATTGTAGATTTCACCCTTCTACGTTACGAGAGACGGCAAATGAACTCAACCGAGCCACGCACAGACGGCGCCCGAATTAAGAGCGGGAGCGTTTTGCCGCGCGGAAACTTTCACGCTTTGAAACGGTTGGGCGCGTTCCAGATGGAACAGGTCTGTGGCCAAGTTCTTGATACGCCACGCGAAATGGTTCAAGCGTGGTTTTGTCTAGGAAGACATCCAAGTGCTTTTGCACATCGACCAACTCTTGATGCATGGCGCAAGGAGCTCCAGCGCCGCAGATACCGCCACCAAACGGACAGTTCGTGCTGGGATCATTTCGCTCGAATAATTCAAAAATATCTCGAAGCGCAATTTGCTTGGGTGGCCGCGCAAGGGCATACCCGCCACCAGGTCCACGTGATCCATCAACAATGCCAGCCTTGGAAAGCACGGAAAGAATTTTCGCAACCGAAGGAGGTTGTAAACCACGAGCTTCGGCAATTTCCGCGGCGTTGAGCCGAGTCTTGCCGCCGTCAAAAACTTCAGCCAGACGACTGGCACAACCTATGGCGCATTCTGTTTGTTTTCCGTACACGTGATCTCCTAGGTGAATACTATACAAACCGCTCTGTATTTCGTGAGCATGACGTGTGCTAGTCCCTGTATTCAAATGAAATGATCATTGATGACAATAATTCAAACAGCTTGCAGATTTGCAGCATTTTTCATTTTTTCAATAGTGTTGTCCGCGTGCGTTTCCGCCGTCGCCGTGGAAAAGCCAGCCGTGCGAGTGGAGGTGCGGCAGGACAATACGTGCGTGTTTCTTGGTGACGGCACGCCCACAACATGGGGTGCAATGGTTGGCGCGCTTGCCCATTGCGACGTTGTGTTTATTGGCGAAACGCATGACGACGCATATGGTCATGCGTTAGAGGCGCAACTTGTTGGGGAGTTGATTGACGGTTGGCATGGAGGCGCGCTGAGCATTGAAATGTTGGAGCGCGACGAGCAGAAGGCTGCTGATCAATGGCTTGCGGGTGAAATCGATTCGCCTCAACTGGCCGATCAAACAAAAAGCGCAAGCTGGGCTGGGAAAAACTCTTGGGTGGAGTGGTATCAGCCAGTGTTGGACGCGGCGAAAGTGAACGGCGGTGTTGTGATTGCGGCCAACGCGCCGCGCAAATATGTGCGCATGGTTTCCAAGGATGGAATGAAGGCTTTGCCGCCCGTCACCAGCGAGGAACGCGCGTTGTTTGACACGCCGTCGGTGAAGCACCCTGAATACCGCGAGGATTTACGCGCGATCATGGTTGAAATGCGCCAAGAGGATGGGCAACCCACACCAATTGTTTCCGACGAGGACTTGGATGGGTTTCTTGCGTCGCAATTAATGTGGGACGCAACCATGGCGCGGTCTGTCGCGAGGGCGCGCGAGAAATTTCACGTGGTGCACATGGCGGGTTGTTTTCATATCGATCGCAGCGGCGCCACAGTGGGGGAGTTCAGGGCGCTTAGACCCAGCGACACGGTTGCAACTGTCTCGTTGGTTGCAAGCGATATGTGTGAATTTGATTTTCAGAAAGACAAGTCGCGCGCGACATTTGTGGTGTACACCAAGAGTGCGCACCAACATGATTCGGCAAGTCCGTCCAAGTGAATTGGTGTTCAACCCAATTCAAATGTGGTCACGCCAAAAATATTTTGGAATGGGCGCGGTAGCGGGGGACCAAATGCCATGCGGGCGCAGCCAAATACCTCTGTGAAACCGTTGTGTTTCACCATTTCGACGCCAGATGTGTTGCACTCTGGAACATCAATTTGCACTTGCTGATTTGGCAAGCGCGCCAGCAACGATTGGAAAAGTATGCGCGCGGTTTCGGGATCGTTCGCAAAAAGCGGACCAATTTTGTAGCCCGTTCTGCACGGTCTTGCCACCGCATAGCCAGAGAGATTTCCATTGCGCATGGCGCCAAGAGCGTGGCACGCAGGTTGCGAAATCCATCGCCGTAAAAATTGGGAGCGCGGCGCCATAAAAATTGCTTGGTCGAATTGGTTGATTTCTTCAAAGGCAATTGTGGACAGATCAACAACACTGACGCCGGCGAAATAAGTTGCAGAGGGAACAGGGTTGTCTGAGTCACGTTGATGAACTAAAGAAACTTGTGAATCAATTGTGGCTGAGTTCACAAGAGTGCTGTCCGATGACATTGTCAGCTGAGTTGCTGATGTACTTTCGCGCGAGGATTCCACTCTTTGAAATCGCAAGTCACGGTAAAGAAACTGAAAGCCGCCTTTGGCGTAAAAACTTTGCATGTTGAACACGCCATCCATCTCAATGCGAGCTGGCGCATGAAGTCGCTGGATCAAACGGTCACGTCGAGCGATCCATAATTGATGGCCAAAATTGCGACCTCGAAATCCTGGATGGACAATAAATAAGCCCATAAAGCCGCAGACTCCGCTGTAATTCACAATGGATCCGCCTCCGATCATTTCGCCGTTGAATTCCGCCGCTATGAACGCGTCAGGATCGGTCGCCCAAAATATGTCCGCGTCATGTAGGCCAGGATTCCAACCTTCATTGGCCGCCCAGTCCACAATGACATCAAGTTCCGCTCGCGTCATGTTACGAATGTGAAGTTGATCAGTGGTCATGCATGGACTCTGCTGTCAAAATGAGGTGGTAATTTTTTAGCGAAGGTCATTCCAATAAATAATCGCGAATATTTTAGATGCCACACGAATCGGTGCCGGAATTGAATTTGTTCCAAGGCATTTTTCCAATGATCGACGCCAAGGCGCAAGTTCCAGAAACGCCAGCGAATGTGAGACCCGCGCCGAAAAACGCCGGAATTGCAATGAAGGTCGGGTGAACAAACCATGCGAGCGCGGCGCCCACAAGGACTCCAAGACCGATCACAATTTGAACTTGGCGCATGACGCTGATCTTTGAAACTGCTGTATTGAGCACAACAGGAAATTGTTCTGATTTCCACCCTTCAATGCCGCCAGTCATGGAGCTGATAGCCAATCCCGTGCTTGCGAACTCCGCCATCATGCGAGCGGCGTCAGTGGCGCGGCGCCCACTTTTGCAATGCATCACCATGCGTTGACCAGGTTTTGCCATGGAGCGCACTTGGCTGGGATTGAAAGTTGACAGTGCTGCAAGTTGCGCGCCTTGAATTCGCTCGCGCGCATGCTCGTCGGCCTCGCGGACATCAACTAAAATGGCATCCCCAGACTCAAGCCATTTTCGCACTTCGCGCGGATGCACATTGGCTACGGCGCTGTTTGTAGATTTAGTTTTGTCTTGAATTTCAGAGATTGTTTGTGCTGAAAAAGAAGTTTGTTGTGTGTCTTTTGTTGAGTTCATGGAGTTCTCCGAATTGAATTGTGATTTCTGGGCGCTCATATGCAACGCAATAACCCTCTCATACTTTAGCTTTTTGCCACGCGTTCAATCCGCCTGCAAGATTTGCAACCTGATAGCCGTGTTTCTGTAACAGTGAGCATGAAAGCGATGAGCGCCCGCCACCAAAGCAGTTCACAAGCACGTTTCGGTCTTTTGGCACTTCCTGAATCCGTGCAAGTAGCCGTGTGTGCGCAATATTGACTGCGCCAGGAATGTGGCCGCCAGCAAATTCTGTTTTTCGCCGCGCATCAAGCACGAATGGGTGCTCATTGGCAAGCAATGTTTGCGCTTGCGCAACCGAAACTTCGTCAGTGGAAACAAGCTTTCCGCCCGCGGCTTCATAGTGCTTCATGTCACTAGCTTCAAACCAACCAGCGAAGTTGTCCAAGCCAACTCGAATCAAATCGCGCACGGCCTCGTCCAAACGTGATGCTTGAACAATGAGATATATTTTTTCATGCTCATCAATAACTGAGCCCGCGTCCGTGTTGAATGAATTGGAAAGACGCAATGACAGCGCGCCTGCAATATGTCCCGCTTTGAAATCAGCCCATGGACGAGTGTCCACGATGGCGCACGTTCGGCCATCGATTGATTTCATTTCTGCTGCGGTGATGTGTTGCAACTTTGGAACGCCACCTAGAACTTTGGGACCCATCTTGTTGTCGCGTTTCATGTTGGCGAAATACAAAGGCGGTTCGGGTTGACCATCCAAAATAAAATCCACAAATCGCGCCTCGCTTTGCGCGGCCAAGATGGATGGGTTGAACATTTTTTCGTAACCAACTGTGGTTTGAGGAACAGCGCCAAGTGATTTTCCACACGAACTTCCCGCACCATGACCCGGCCAAACCTGCAGGTAATCAGGCCATTTCATGAAATTTCCAACGGCCTGGTACAGCCGATGTGCCGACTTGTCCGCGATGCCCACAAGACCAGCGGCCGATTCCAAAAGATCGGGTCGGCCCACATCACCTACAAAAATAAAATCGCCCGTGGCCACACCCATGGGTTTGTCAGCGCCGCCACCAATGTCGGTGACCATGAAACTGAGATGCTCCGGAGTGTGGCCCGGGGTGTGAATTGCCTTGAGTTGAATTTTTCCAATCATGAATATGTCGCCATCTTTGAGCAACTGATGGTTGTAACTTCCGCCGCCAATTTTCTTGTTGAGCCATTGGTATTTCCAATCGGCGTCGCCTTCGTCGCTGACAAAAACTTTCGCTCCTTTTTCCGCCAACTCGCGCGCGCCAGAAATAAAGTCTGCGTGGATGTGGGTTTCCGCCACGGCAACAATACGTAGGCCGTTGGCTGCCGCGACCATTTCATAGCGATCCACATCGCGTTCAGGATCAATCACAACGGCCTCACCAGTGCGTTGACAACCGATCACATAGGCGGCCTCCGCCAATTTGTCGTCGTAGACCATTCGTAAAAACATATGAAAGCTCCTTGTGTGCGCAATGTCTTTCATTGATCGGCGCTACGTGATTCTATCCTTGTATGTGTTTCAGGCGATTGCGTTGCAATAGTTTCAATAAATCAATATTGAAAATCTTAAATTGAAAAACGCAATTCACTTATCATGAAGTCACTACAGAAAGGATGTGTATGACAACAATTCAAGTGTTTGATCCCGCCATGTGTTGCGGCACTGGCGTGTGTGGGGTGGACATCAATCAGCAACTTGTTCATTTTGCGGCGGATTCTGAGTGGGTGAAACAACAAGGAGTGAAACTTGAGCGTTTCAATTTGGCGCAGCAACCCATGGTGTTCGTTGAAAATGCTTTGGTGAAAAACTTTCTTCAACACTCGGGACCAGAGGGTTTGCCTTTGGTGTTGCTCAACGGAGAGATCGCGCTTGCGGGGCGCTATCCAAGTCGTGATGAATTGAAGCGGTGGGCTGGTTTGCAAATCGCACAAGACAAACCGAAAGGTGGCGATTGTTGCGGCGGCAAGGGTTGCTGCTCTTGATGAACTCAAGCTTGTAATTGTCTGAAGAAGACCAATATGCTTTTTCTTGATTCCCCACCGCAATTCATATTTTTCACGGGCAAAGGCGGCGTGGGGAAAACATCTCTTGCTTGTGCCACTGCGGTGCGTTTGGCGGACCAAGGTTCGCGCGTGTTGTTGGTGAGTACGGATCCCGCTTCCAATGTTGGGCAAGTGTTTGGTGTTGCGATTGGCAACCACATCACGGCGATTCCTGGCGTTGTAAATTTGTCGGCGCTCGAAATTGATCCGCCCGCAGCCGCGCAAGCTTATCGAGAGCGCATTGTTGGTCCGGTGCGCGGAGTGTTGCCCGACGCAGTTGTGAAAGGAATCGAGGAACAACTTTCTGGCGCATGCACCACCGAGATCGCGGCCTTTGATGAGTTCACTTCGCTGCTGACTGACGCGGAATTGACTCGGCAATATGACCACATTCTTTTTGACACCGCCCCAACTGGTCACACCATCCGATTATTGAAATTGCCGGGCGCGTGGAGCGGGTTTCTGAAAGAAGGTGCGGGCGATGCTTCCTGCTTGGGACCGTTGTCGGGTTTGCAAAAGCAGCGCGATCAATACAAGTCCGCGGTGGACGCGCTTGCAAGTCCAACTCGCACGCGCTTGGTGTTGGTTGCGCGCGCGCAAAGTTCAACATTGCGCGAAGTGTCGCGAACGCATGAGGAATTGGCTGCGATTCACTTTGCGAATCAATATCTAGTGATCAACGGCATATTGCCGCAGAGCGAGGCATTGATCGATCTATTGGCTGCCGCTGTTGTGCGCCGCGAGCAGCAGGCGTTGGCGAACATGCCAGCCATCTTGCGCGCATTGCCAATTGATCATGTTCCGTTGAAGGCATTCAACCTGGTTGGGCTTTCTTCGTTGCGCGAATTATTGAAGCCTGGTGCTTGCGATCCACCGTGCGCGCCACTTGTTCTTGCTCAGTTCGCGGCTCCCAAACTCTCCACGTTGGTGGATGGAATTGAAATGGACGGGCATGGTTTGGTGATGGTCATGGGCAAAGGCGGCGTTGGCAAAACAACATTGGCGGCGGCGATCGCAGTGTCGCTTGCTCGTCGCGGTCACAAGGTGCATTTGACAACATCCGATCCCGCGGCGCATCTTGCTGAGACGTTGCATGGCGCTCTTGAAAATCTGCAAGTGAGTCGCATCGATCCACTGGTGGAAACAGAGCGTTACCAAGCGCACGTGTTGGAAACCAAGGGCAAGGATTTGGATGAGCAAGGTCGATTGATGTTGATGGAAGATTTGCGCTCTCCGTGCACGGAAGAAATAGCTGTATTTAGCGCATTTTCACGCATTATTCGCGAGGCGGGGAAATGCTTTGTGGTGATGGATACCGCGCCCACGGGCCACACTCTTTTACTGCTTGATGCCACGGGCGCGTATCACCGTGAAATTGCGCGGCAGATGACGAAGTCAAACATGCATTTCACAACTCCCATGATGCAGTTGCAGGATCCAAAGCAAACCAAAGTGTTGTTGGTGACATTGGCGGAGACCACGCCGGTTCTTGAGGCGGCGAATCTTCAAACGGACTTGCGCCGCGCTGGCATTGAGCCTTGGGCTTGGATTGTGAATAATAGTTTGGCGTTGGCGCGCCCCGTGTCGCCTTTGTTGCAACAGCGGGCGCGCAACGAGTTGGCGCAAATTAAATTGGTCTCACACACACATGCCAAGCGCTATGCGGTGGTGCCACTTCAAGCGAGCGAACCTGTTGGTGTGGAGTTGTTGGAGCAACTGACGCTGGACGTACATTGATTCCCTCCCAACTTTTGCCATAGCTACATACGCCCTCGAGCAACGTACCGACTCTGCTCTCGTTGCTATTCTCGGAACATGTATCCCGTAGTCGACAAGTTCCTTTCATTTCCAACACCAGTGATCTTGGTGCTTGCTGTTCTACTTTGGGCCGCGATCGCGGTGTTTGTCAATCTTTTTGTTGTCCCCATTTTGTGCGGGCGCGACGGAAAAAAACTTGGCAAGTTTGAGGCCGAAGTGACATCGCAAATCGCGTTGGCATTTGGCTTGCTTATTTCTTTCAATGCTGTGTGGATTTGGGATCGAAGCGAGCGCGTTCACTCCGCGGTGATTGATGAAGCCTCCGCGTTGACAACCGTGCTTGATGATTGCGAAAATATGAGCGACCCCGCGCAAGCCAAAGAAATTCGTCAAACGGTGGCCGAATACACACGCAATCTGATAGAGAATGAGTGGCCGTTGCTGAGTGGCCCACCATTTTCAATAACGCGATCGCGTGAAATTATAAAACTGCGTGATCTGGCAAAAAAAAGCGGCGACTCCGACATGATTGAAGGGATTAAATCCGCCGAAAAATCCCGCGAAGTTCGCATCCGTGATGGCATGGCGTATATGTCACCATCGCGCTGGAGCGTTGTTTTTGTATTGGCTATTTTGTTGTTGATCTCCATTGGCGCGTTGCACGGCGAGTCCCCGCGCGGACGAAAATTGGCGCTGACCTTGGTGACACTCGCGGTTGCGTTTTGCTTCGCGGTATTGTTGGTGCACGCGCGACCCTTTGTTGGGCAGATGGCGATTCGACCCACGGAACTTCAATCGGTTTTCGTGCGCGCCCAAGCAACCCCTTGAAACACCAATTGTGTGAACCGTTTTCGTCGGCATGGCATTTGCAAGCAGTCATTTCTGATCCATCAATTCTAAAATAGGCAGCCACCCTTGGAGACCATATGAAGTTGAGCGAAACAAAACATGGCACCACGCTTGTTCTTTCTGTCAAAGGCCGCATTGACATGGAGACCGCCGCTGAATTTGGCGACGAGTTGCTTGCAAAGATCAAGGTGGAAGGTATTGAGAAAATTGTTCTTGATTTCAGCGGAGTTGGATTTGTTTCAAGCGCATGTTTGCGCGCGCTTATGCTTGGCTTGAAACAGGCGCGTGAATTGAAGGTCGCATTTGCGATCGCCGCAATGCAGCCCAAAGTTTTAGAAATATTCCAACTCAGCCGCATTGACACGCTGATTCCATGTTTTGCCACCATTGAGCAGGCGATGAATAAAGTCGCCACGTCCGCCGCCGCCCAACAAGTGGTACGCGGGGAAAATGCAATGTCCGTTCATTTCTGGGGAACGCGAGGGTCCTTGCCCGCGCCGCTGACATTGCAACAGTTGCGTAATAAATTGGCGAGCGCGTTAGTGGCGGGGGTTGGCATGAATTTAGACACGATTGAAAGAGCCCATAGTTTTCTGGAGAGTTTGCCCTTTCACATTGGTGGCACATACGGAGGAAGCACTTCGTGTGTCGAGTTGAGCGCAAGTGAAAACAATGTGGTCTTGCTTGACATGGGTTCAGGCGCTCGCTTGGCGGGACAAGAAGCATTGCGCCGGTTGGCCGGGCGTGCCGGTGAATTTCATATTTTCATGTCGCACTTGCATTGGGATCACATCATGGGATTTCCGTTTTTCACTCCGGCATATATCCCAGGTCAGCGCATTCATATTTATGGATGTCACGATCAAATGGAGAATGCGTTTCGTCGCCAGCAAATGGAGCCAAGTTTTCCAGTTGATTTGTCGAAAATGGCTGCAAATATTGAATTTGTGCGCATTGAACCGGGGCGCGTGCACAACATTGCGGGTTACCAAGTGAGCGCCAAGTTGCAGCAGCATCCAGGTGATGCCTATGGCTATCGATTTGAACGCAATGGAAAGTGTGTTGTGTATTCCACCGATGCGGAGCACAAACCGGAAAACAATCAGGATGCCGCCGCTTTTATTGAATTTTATCGCGATGCCGATTTGGTTATTTTTGACGCCATGTATTCACTGGCCGACAGTGTCTCTGTAAAGGAAGATTGGGGACACTCCAGCAATGTGGTGGGCGTTGAATTGTGCCAGCAAGCGCGCGTCAAACGTCTTGCATTGGTGCATCACGATCCAGCCAATGATGACGCCACCATTGAGCGTTTATGCCACGACGCTTTGCGGTTGGAAGAAATCACGCGCCAAGATTCGCGCCTTGAAGTTCTTGCCGCCTATGACGGGTTGGAGATTCAAATTTAAATTGCCATTGTGGTTGGATTTTCAAACGTGCGCTTACCCCGCCAACTTGAATTTGGTACAACGGGCGCATGAACACCAATCGCATTTGTAAATTGTTTTGTTCCGCCTCATTCATCGTGTCAGTTCTTTTGTGCTCGCCACTGACGGCGCAAACAACCGCGCCCGCTGCGCCAACTTCCGCCGCCGCAACAGCTGTCGCCGCCTCATGGCCCGCGGATGAAGCGGGTTTGAATGCGCTTGCTGCAAAATTAATCAATGGTTGGTTCAAGCAAATTGCGGACAAGGATATGAAGGGCGTCATGGCCGCCATGCAACCCGCGTTCCAAGTGATCACGTTTGAGGGCGTCTTTGATCCAGCCACAAGCATGGGCTATATCAGCAGTCTGGGAACCAAGGCGCCCAAGGTGAGCGACGTGATTGCCACACGTGTTGGCGACGCGTTGATTGCAACGTGTCTTGTGAAAGCCGATCAAGAACTGGATGGCAAAAAACTTTCTTCAGACGCGATGCCGCGCTTGGGTGTGTGGCAGATTGTGGATGGCGCTTGGAAAATGGCGGCGTGGGCCTCACTGAGTTCGCCATCTCCGCGACCCGCGCCCAAAGCGCCAGCCTTTGCCGGCGACGCTGCGATGAACACGCAGGGTGCCGCATTGTTGACCAAGTTGTTAATGGCGCAGCATAAAAAAGATTTGCCCACCTTTGACGCCATGTTGGCAACAGGAATGCAAGTTGTGAATTTCAAGGGTCAGAAAGTGCGCGATGACATGATCAAGGGCGCGAAGATGGCGACCACGGAATTGCCTGTCATTGCCGACGCGCGCGCCACAAAGTGCGGCGATCTTCTGGTGGTGACATGCAATCTCACCATGGGACAGAAAGTGGGTTGGGCCACTCTGCCCGCAAATCCAGCGCCATTTCTGGCCGTGTTTCAAGGTTCAGGTGATGCCGCAAAAGTAATCGCGCTGGCGAACACCAACAAGGAAAAATAAATTTACTCTTCTATGGTTGATGGATTGGAGTCGCCCACCATCATTTGCAAAAAGAGTTCGACCGCCTTGGGGTCAAAGTGCGTTCCTGATTGCTCGCGCATGTGCGCGACAATTTTTGCATAGGGCCATGCTTTGCGGTAGGGGCGGTCCGATGACAGAGCGTCCCACACATCAATCACGGCGAAGATGCGCGCGATTAAAGGAATTTGCTCGCCCTTGAGTCCGCGCGGATACCCAGTCCCATCCCAACGTTCGTGATGGCAATATGGAATGTCCAAAGCTGAGCGCAGATATTCAATTGGAGCCAACATGTCGTGGGCAAATTGCGGGTGCTTTCGCATAATCACCCACTCTTCTTCTGTCAGTGGTCCCGGCTTGTGCAAAATATGATCGGGCACGCCAATTTTTCCAATGTCATGCAGCAATGCGCTGCGTCGCACATGGATCAATTCGTTGTCAGACATTCCCATCAAGCGCGCAAGTTCAACAGTGAGCAGTGTCACGCGCCGAGAATGATGTTCGGTTTCATTGTCGCGCAAATCCAAAGCGCGCACCCAGCCTTTCAGCGTGGCCTCGTAGGCGTCCTGCAATTCACGGTGAATCTGCAGCAAATCGGCTTGCTGCTTCATTAACTTTCGATAGCGATTCAAACGAATAATAGTGTTCACGCGCGCGCGAATTTCCATGCGATCGATGGGTTTGGAAATAAAATCGTCGGCGCCGGCCTCAATGCCTTGAAGCCGCGATGCCTTGTCGTCAAGGGCCGTGGTCATCACCACGGGTACGTCGGCTAAAATTGGATCCGCGCGCAGTCTGCGGCACACTTCAAATCCATCCATGTCTGGCATCATCACATCGAGCAAAATGAGATCAGGCTGCAATGCACTGGCTTGCTTCAGCGCGTCGAGTCCATTGTCGGAGAAGTGGAGGTTGTGACCCAATCCAGTGAGCACCGCCTCCAATGTTTCACGGCCACGCGAGTCATCATCCACAATTAAAATATTCGATAGTGAGCTCATGGCGAATTTTGTTTAAAGCGTTTCGTCGTTGGGCAAGTGAGCTCGAATGGTTTTCACCAGTTGTTTCATATTCACTGGCTTGCTGAGATAGTCGTTGGCTCCAACAGCGATACAGCGTTCGCGGTCGCCCACCATTGCGCGCGAAGTTAAAGCGATAATAGGCATATCGGTGTGTTTATCATCTGCACGCAAATGGGCGATGGCGTCCAGGCCATCCATCAATGGCATTTGAATATCCATGAGCACCAACGAAGGAATGTGCTCGCGCACCATTTTCACGGCTTCCAATCCATCGCGCGCTTGAATCACCCGTAATTTGTTGGCGCGCAGATAATCAGTGACCGTCATAAGGTTGATCTCATTGTCGTCAGCCACCAAGATGAGGGGTGTGTTGCTTGGAAGTGTTTCGGCGGGAGTGATTTCAGTAAGGGATATTGTTCCGCTGGGGTTGTGTTGGTTCAAAGTATCCAAACCCTTGCATGGAATTCGAACAGTGAAGCAGCTGCCTTTGCCAATTTCACTTTCCACTGCCACGCTGCCACCATGCAGTTCGACCAGTTTCATAACCAAAGTCAGACCAAGTCCGGTGCCGGCGTACTGGCGGGAAAGTTTGGAATCCAATTGTGTGAAGGGACTAAAGAGGCGCTTTAAATCTTCAGTGGCAATTCCAATGCCAGTGTCACGAACGGAGAACATAAGGGATTCACTTTCCAAATCGCACTTGGTCTCCAGAGTTACGCTGCCGCCATTCGGAGTGAACTTCACGGCATTGGAGAGCAGATTCACCAGGATTTGTTTCAAGCGGCGTTCGTCGGCAGTGAGCATGACGGATTGATTGTCCATGACCAGCTTGAGATTTATTTTTTGCTTTTGCGCTTGTTCCATAACAAATCGCAAACTTGCCTGGCACAGATCCTCCACATTGGCTTTCGTCAACTCAAGTTCCATTTTGCCGGCGCCAATTTTGGCGATGTCCAGCAAGTCGTTGATCAGCGCTAAAAGATGGTGGCCACTTTCCGCGATGGTGTTGATGGATTTGACTTGCTTGGTGTTCATATCTCCATATACGCCTTCGGCAAGCGATTCGGAAAGTCCAAGTATGGCGTTGAGCGGCGTGCGCAATTCATGGCTCATAGCCGACAAGAAATCATCCTTGGAGCGCATGACGCGCGACAGTTCGGCGTTGGCCATTGATAGTTCAGCGGTGCGATCGGCCACGCGTTGCTCAAGTTTTTCAGAAAGTTGTTTGGCGTCGTGCAGCGATGTGCTGGTGGCTTGAACTAATTGCAATAGATCAACCGTGGAATCATGCAGCGCGAAGTCCTGCAAAACCAAATGCAAGGCTTTTAATTCGGTTGGATTGCGCACCCATGGCGACCCCAGAAAAAGATAGCGCTCTGGGTCGCGTAAAATGAGAACTTGACATCGCAGCATTAAATCGGTGGATGTGGATTTAAAAACAAACAGCGTGTTTTCCTGCCGCGCAATGAAATCACGGTTGAAAGCCTTGATTGGCTCCGACGCCAGTCGAAACAACAAGAAATGATCATTAATTAAAGCGCCTGGAACGATCTTGGGGCAAACACGCGCCAACACTGACCCCGTATCAATAACCCGCATGTCCGCGTCCACAATAAAATGAAATGGAAACAGCTTTGAAAACTGCCCGTGGTCAAGCATGGGCGCGGAGTCCGTCATTTTTGATCCGCGGCGCCCCAATTCACAAGGAACTCATCATGGTCAGCGCCTTTGTCTTTGAACTTGGTGTGGGTCACAACGGCGGGTGTTTTGTAAAGTTTCGAAATGCCATTGAGCATTCCAACAACCACCATGGAGAGACCTGGTCGGTCGCTGAAGTAATGCAGGGTGATTCCATTTTCATGTCGGTCAGAACATTCAAATCGCGGTGGTTTGAGATTTGGAAAAATCAAAGCGACGCGCGTGTGGAACAAGGGGAGATAGTCCAAGAATTCACCAATGGTGCGTCCCGCTGACATCAACATGTCGCCGTAGCCTTTGAACGCTGTATGCGTTACCCAAAACTCGCCGAACGCATAAAGAACTTGATCCGCGGTCAGGCCAAGCACTTCGGTGGCCGCTCCAACCAAACCATATGTCATTGCGTCTGGATAACTTTGGTTGCTAACGAATGCGGTCTCGGTCACGCCGGCTTTCTTTTTCACGGCTTCCCATTTGTCAGCGCCAAATTGAATTGTGACCAAGTCTTCAATGGATTTGTTGATCATTCCATGCATGTGCTTCTCGTTTCTGTTGGAAAGATTATGAAGTGCTTGAATTCTGAGTGTATCGGAATTGTTATTTTATCCACTCTTTTGAATGGCGTCGCCCCAGCACACCAAGAACTCGTCGTGGTCGTCGCCCTTGTCTTTGAATTTGGTCTGCGTGATCTGAGCGGGCGTGTCATACATTTTTGCAATGCCACTGAAGAGCCCCCGTACAAACACGGACAAGCCAGGACGGTGGCTGAAATAATGCATTGTGATTCGATCCGCTTGCCGATCGGAACATTCAAAGCGCGGCGGTTTGAGATGCGGAAAAATCAGCGCCACACGCGTGTGGAACATTGGAAGGTAATCAAGAAACTCCGGCATATTGCGACCAGCGGAACTGAGCAAGTCCCCGTAGTCCTGGCGCGCCGTGTTTAAAACCCAAAACTCGCCAAAGGCGAAAAGAATTTCGTCCGCGCTCAACTTCAGCACTTCAGTGGCCGCGCCAATAAGTCCATAAGTCATGGCATCGGGGTAGCTCTCATTGCTAATGAAAGCCTCAATTGTCACTCCCGCCTTCTGTTTAATTTCTTCCCACTTGTCAATTCCAAATTTGGTCGTAACGAGTGCTTGCACCGATTTGTTGACCATGCCGTACATGTCGGACTCCTAAAAAAAAGTGGAAATATCCAATTCAATATACGTATTGAAAATGGTAATCAATTGATACTAGGCGAAATGACTCGCGCGGAAATAGTTCTGTGGGGTCGTGAGCAACGTGACGGGATTCCTTTGTATGGGCTTTGCCTTATTATTGAGATATGCATATGCGAAAACTATTTCTGCTCGCACTCATTGGCGCGCTGTTCTGTGTTGATTTCGGTTGTCAAAGTGGTCTACCGAAGCTGAACACTGAACAAAAAGCCGAGAAGTTACAGACATATATAGATCAGCAAACGCAGTTCTGGACACTGCGCCATGACCTGGTGCCAATCGCCAGACAGATTTCAGTTGTCATTCCATTGGATTGTGATTTGGCGTTGCGCGATATCAAGGATCCGCAAATTCGTGAATACGTTCTCAACATCGCCGCTGGCGCCGGTATTTACGCCACTACTCGGGTCTGGGTTTCTGATCCGCGCGTGGGGTTGGCGGACCTGATCATCATCACGCACTCAATTGAACAGACCATGAAAATCATGGCGAAGAAGGGGCCATATCCATCGCTTGATCCCATGATTCAAACCATGGCTTCCATCATGGAAGATTTAAATATTTTGGGAACGAAATGGCTTGAGCCGCAAGTGCAGGTGCAGATTCAGAAAGCGATAGAGGAGGACGCGCAAACAAATTGGACCCCCGCGGCTGACTTGATGAAGGTGAATGAACTGCTGACCACCAAGTTCAAGGAGCCGGTTGGAATTCAAATTGATTCATCCTTTCTTCAGTTTGACGACAACGGTTTATTTGAGCGCGGCATAAGCGAACTGCATGACATGAATTTGGCTGCTGAGAAGGCATCCGTTATTTTGGGAATATTGCCTCAAGCCGTGGAGTTGCGCGCGCGCCGCGCCATGTTGATGACGTTGAACGAGCCGATTGTTGTTGAGATGCGCGCCAACCTTGCGCAGATGGCGGCGCAACTGAAAGAGTTGAAAGAATTGAAGGGGCTTCAAGAGTTGAAGATGCTGGAAGAATTAAAAGGTCTTGAAGCGATGAAGGATTTGCGGGAACTGAAGAATCTGGAAAGTTTGAAGGGGTTGCAAGAGTTGAAGAATCTTGAAGGCATTCAGAAAGAGTTGCAGGGGTTGCGTCCGCTGAAGGCCTTGGATGAACTTGTGGAATTCAAATGGAAGTTGGCCATATTGGTGATGTGCGGATTTATTGCACAAACCGTGGTGTTGGTATGGGCCATTCGAAGCCGCCGTTGATGGACATGCCTTTGCAAAACATTTCAAATGCCTTTGGTAATATCTGAAATCTATGAAAAATTTTACAACTTCAGCGTGTGCGATTGTGTTTGCTTGTTCCATGTCAATGGCTCAGGCTCCTTCGACAACTCCTCCAGCTGGCGCGCTAACAGCACCGCCATCTGGTCAAGCCGTGGGTCAACCGCGCGGGCCAGGACCAGGTCAGCCTGGTGGACCTGTTGGAACTCCTGCGAACTCCGATCAAATTGCGCAACTGTTAATGCGTGGCGATAAGAACAACGATGGAAAATTATCGCCGGAAGAAATTCCTCCGCAAATAAAGGACCGATTTGGTTCGATCGATTTGAACAAAGATGGTTTGATTGATCAAGACGAACTTGTTGCGTTTGCCAAGACGCAAGATAAAACTGGAAACGCGCGTCGTGGTGGTGGCCAAGGACAAAATTTTGAAGGCGCCATGAAGCAAATGAACCGCGGTTACAAAGGGCTTGAAAAATCCGCGTTTGATGCAGGCAGCAAGGCGCAGGATTTGGCCAATATTCAAATGGTTGAAGCTGGAATTGTGAATGCAAAGGGAATGATCTCCACGGTGAAGATGGCTCCGCAAGCAAAAGAAAAGTACGGGGAAGACGTCGCCAAGTATGAAGCCGACATGCGTGCACAATTGCTTGCCACGCTGAACGTGGCAATTACCTTGGAGAATGCGGTCATTCGCGGCGACGCTGTCGAGGCCAAGAAATTGGTGGCCAAGCTTGATCAGGAAGAAGAAGAAGGTCACGATATGTTCAAGCGCGAAGAGAATGAGGAGAAGGGCGAAAAGAGTGAAGGCGGCGAACGTGGGGCGCGAGCGCCAACAGCACCAAGTGGAGCGCCAGCAGCTCCGCCAGCAGCTCCGCCAGCAGGCGCTCCAAAGTAATTTTTGTAAATCATCAACTTGAAGATCATTGCCCCGCGGCTTGTTGCGCGGGGCAATTTATTTTTGTGGCTGCGCGCTGAGTGCAGCAGGCTTCTGTGGTAACAGTGTTGCTTTGGAATGCTGCAAGCGCAATCAAAGGGGTGAAGAAAGATGCTTAGTGATGAGGCGGTAGCGTTTTTTCCAGAACTTCAAAATACAAATCGTCGCGCCGCGGCGTGCCCGCCCGCGGTTCGTCATAAGGAAACTTTTCGCGCTTTCCGGTGAGCAAATAGCCGCGTCGTTGATACCAAGTGATCAGTGTCTCGCGCTGCCCAATCACGGTCATGCGGGCGCGCGATAAGCCAAATTCTTCGCGGATCACGCGCTCCGCTTCTTGTAAGAGTTGGCGGCCAATTCCTGCGGCTTGCAATGTTGGGCGCACGGAAACCATGCCTATGTAGCCAGCGTCGCCAGCTTTTTCAATGCGCACGCACGCAACAATCGAGCTTGTTTGATTGTTGCGTGCGCGGGCCTCAGTCTGCTGGAGGTCTTGCTCAATCGCATTGTGTTGCTGGGCCAGCCGAATGCGCGAGTGCGCTCCAGAAATAATTTCACGAATTTCAAGTTCATCGGTGCGTTGACCATCTAAAAGATCCGCTTCGGTGGTCCACCCCGCGCGACTGCCTGTGCCGCGGTATGCGCTTTCAACCAACTCAACAACGGCGGACACATCGGCAAGTGTGGCGTTGCGAAAAACAATGGACTGCGCGGAATTCATCAGTCAATCATAGAAGATGTTTGGAATTGGAAGCGGTGACGGCGATGGTCTTGTGCGGTGCGGGTGATCCGCGACATGTTGTTGTTCGATTGCATTTCATACGATGTCCATTCAAGCAATGTCAAAGGCCAGCAAGACTGTGGAAATAATTTCAAACACGCAAGCGCGGCGCGTTGGTGGTGCGTGGATTGTGGTGGATGAATTCAGCTGGCAACCCGGTGAAGCAAAAGCGCAAACTTGCCAATTCGCTAGATGGTCTTGCACAGCAAATTGGCGCGGACACTTGTGAGTTGCGCTAGGCAGACGTGGTGTTTAGCAGCGGTGAACTATTGAATCGCCACAATGTGAAATTGGAGCGCGCATTAAGTTTTGGTTTTGGAATGCGCTTTCCAAGCGGCGATTAATTCCGCCTCGCGCGCGCGGCTCATGCCTGGCGCGCCGGGCTTGGCCCCGAAATCAAAATCTGGTTTTGTTTTCATGAACCAATCAGCGGTGTCGCGCGCGGTCTGTGCCAGCGGACGAAATTTCAATCCTTGCTCAATGGCTTTGCGTCGGTTGATGCCGCCCATTGGCGCCTCGGCGGCCATGGAGGCGGGAATCCACAGCGGCATTCCCATCCAAGGTTGCACTTGTTGTTCAAGCAACCAGTCATCATCGGCTGGAACAAAGTCGACATGATTTCCAAACGCTCCGCGGCAGCCAAAAATAAATCCATCAAAGGTGAGCGCGCCATCTGGACCCGCGCAATTGAACGCGCCGCCGTGGCCGTTTTGAGCGCAAATACAGGCAAAATCCGCTAAATCGCGCGCGTCAATAAAGGACGTCTCGCATCCCCACGGATTTTTTGAATTGGGAATCAACACTTCGCCGCCGCGCTGCATACGCACGGGCCAGTACGTGAAACGATCAGTTGGATCACCGGGTCCCACAATCAGACCCGGACGCAACATGGTTGCGCGATCCGCGTACACGGCGGTCAACGCACGCTCGCACGCGGCCTTCAGCGGACCGTAGGTTTCATTGGATAATTTTTCATCGATCACTTGCGGATCCGCGGCCAGCGGAGCCGATTCGTCCGCATGCACAGGCAATGGATCGGCGTACACATTCAGTGTGGTGATCAAAATATATTGGCGCGCCGCAGGCTTTAACAATTCAGCGCTTGCGCGCGTGATGCGCGGAACAAACGCGCTTGTATCAATGACCGCGTCCCAAGTTCGACCTGCGCGAATTGCGGCGGCCAAGGGCTCTAGGCCTGGTGCCTTGTTGGGATCCCGGTCGCCATGGATTTGCTCAAGATCCTTGAACATGCCGGGATTTGTTTTGCCGCGATTGAACAGCGTCACTGTCCATCCGCGCGCCCGTGCGCTTTCCACAATGGCTGGTCCAAGAAAAGATGTGCCGCCAAGAATTAAAATGTTCATGATTGCCTTTGGGTTGAAGCGTGTCCGTTGAGAAAGCAATCGTACTTCACTTCATTTTCAATGCAACCAAATCTCACGCATGACGGGTGCGTAGGTTGGCCTCTCGCCTATTCAAAAAACCTTTCGAAATAAGCTATTTTGGCTTTTTCTTGGACGCTCCGCTTGGGCGTGCGTATCGAAGATCAATCGCGGCGCTTCCCAAGGTGATGTCCTTGATAGCCGTCAACACATCAGCGCGGGAAACTTTTTCGCTCGTGGAAAGTTTGGGTTCGGCGCTGAGGGCATACAGCGTGACCACGTATATTTTTTCGCCCGGACCTTTTGAACAAGGCGGCGCGTATTCAGCGCGGCCATTCACGGTGTTCACTCCCCAAGTGCCAACATTTTTCTGGCCAGCATCAAGTGACTTGGTGGTTGCGGGAATGTTCCAAGTGACAATATAAACATGCTCATCACCGCCTGGACCAGGCAAGTGGTGCATGGTCAACGCCAGACTTTTGGTTCCCGCAGGCAGATCGCTCCACTGGAATGGTGGCGACACGCCATCACCATCGCAGGTGAACTTTGCATCAAGCAAACCATTCGCGCCAACGCCTGAACTTGAAAATGGAAATGCATTTGCCGCGCGCGGCGTGGATGCGGTGGATGAATTTTCGCCCGCACTTGGTCGATCATTCGCGCCGCGATCGCCGCGCGCAGGTCTGTCACCATCATCACGCGGCGGAGGTTGGTCATTTGGATCGTCATTTTCCCGTGGGGGTGGTGGACCATCCTCACGCGGAGGCGGTGGACCATCTTCACGCGGTGGCTTATCGCCCTTGTCGCGGCGATCACCTTTCTTGGGACCTTTTCCATTGTCGCGGCCTTCTTTGGCGGAAAGTGTTTCAGAGGTTTTTTCCCCGTCCACACTGGTGTAATTGAAAATGACTTTGCCTGAAGCGTCAACGGAATATTCAACAAAGCCAGACTTGCCGCCAATTTCATAGGTCAACTTCCACGCCTTGGGCGCAGTTTGTTTGAAGCCAGTGATCTTGGCGCCGCGCAAAGGAGTGGTGGCTTGGCGCAATGGTTGCGCGTGCGCTTGCGGAACAATCTCATCGCCTTCCACTTTCACGTTGCCGCGCATGCCGCCATTGATATATGGATACGTCTTGCTTGCGTGATAGTGATACGAGCGCGTTCCGCCATTGAGACCTTGACCCGCGGCGACCACGCAAAAATGTCCGTTGAGTTCATCAAGCGCGTCGGTGCTTCCAAGCGGACAAGATTCAGGCGTGCCAGATTTTGCTTTTGGGTCGTACAGACCGTAGATGGCGAACCCATCCAGCGCGAAGGCGATTGGATTTTTTAGTCCGACTACTTTTTGAATTGCAAGCGGTGCCGCGTGATAGTGGTAGTCATCGCCACGGCCGCAGTGCCCGCCGAACTCGTCAAGTTCGCCAATGGAAAACGAATCAACGCCGCGATTGTTGAGCGCGTTGAAAATAGGAATACCATTTGCCGCAAGCGCTATGGCGCCGCGGCGAAGTTGCGTGCGACCAGAAATGGGTTTATCAGAAAGCGTGGATTTGAGCGGGATTTGCCATGCATTTGCGCCCGTGTAATTCTGGGGCAGCGGCACTTGTTGCTGCCAAGCGGTAATTCCAACCATCATGGTGAAGTCCAGCGGCGCATGCGGAAGCCCGTCGGATTCAACATAGAGCCACTGCGCATCCCAGTGCGTCTTCACGCTGGGCGCGAATAGTTTGTACGCAGCCGCTTGCCATGGATCGTTTGGTGGATTGATGGGCGTTGCGTTTTGCGTGGTGGCGGTGGGTTGCAAGTTTGTGGTCGTGATCATGTCCACGCTTTGGTTCATGGCGCGCACGCGATTCAATTGCGCTTGCGCACGCGCGCGGTCGTGCTGATTCAAATCAGCCATGTCAATTGTGGCGGTGCCGCCATCATGCAAATCAATTGTCACGCTGTTCTTGCCAACCGTCAGCAACCAACCTTCAAGGTCGAGCTTGTTGCGTTCATCGCGCCACACATGAATGGAATTGTGGTCGTGAGCGCCAGTGCTTTGAATGTGTGTTTGATCGAGCGCGTCGGCGTGTTCACCAGGCGGGTGCGCAGCGGCAAAGTTGACGACAATGAATAAAATAGCTGGTATTGCGTGCATTTCATGAATCCTTTGTTCGATGAATCCGGAAAGGGACACGCACTTTATACAAATAGCGGCTTCTGGTATTGGCTGTATGGCCACAACTTAGTCGTACGACAAAAGCACCAACGAAATATCGGCGGAGTCCGCCGTGCCACTGTGATCCAGATCACTCGTGCATCCTAGGCATGGACCAAACTCAAGCAGGACCATGGACACATCTCCGCTATCAACAAAACCACTGCCGTCGATGTCCGCAAACTTGCCCATGGACACAAGTGCATGTTGCTGGCCCGTCACAGTGCGCAAGTTTGGCGCCGCGCCAAGTTCGCTTGAACCAAGTACCAATCCTGGCAGCCATTGATTGGTCAACGTTCCATCAGCGCGTTCAAGGCAAGCCGAGAGCCCGATTGATCCATTGAAATCCGCCGCAAGTCCAAGCTCTGAAAATGGAATTAGAATTTCAAGTCCGGTGGTGGCGGTTTGCGCGGCTGCCACGGAAATGCTTGTAATTCCCGCTGTATTTGTATTGTCCAGCGCAATCTCAATGCCGTGAGGATTGGTTCCGCCACTGAGCACGCCGCGGCCAGCATTGACAGCGACTACTCCACGAAATTCCTTGATGGCGGCGCTGGCGCTTGGAAGATCAATGTGATCCACATACATGTTTGTGCCCGAAGCATTGATGAAATACATGTGGTCGGGCACAAAGCCCTGATCAAATGTGAGTCCGTTTAAAAGAGCAAGTCCTTGCGGAGGAGCCGCCAGCATGCTTGTGGCAAGCGTTGATTGTCCGTTGTTCAAACCATTTGAAGAATTTGGATCCACGTCAATGAAGAGCGCGAGTGGAGTGGCGTCTTGCGGAATATTTCCGGTGATTGAAATTCGCAGCGCGTCGCCATCGCGTCGGGCGAACAGTTGATCAAGCTCGCCAATGTTGTTGCCAAGGGACGAGAGACAACTTTGCGAAGCGATGAGGGCGTCGGGGCCGGCATCCGTATCGAGCGCGCGACCATTGATGTCCGCGTGCGCGCTTGACTGCGCCGACGTGAGCGCTGCGCGCGCGATAAACCATGAACGCGCGCCAATTTGAATTGGATACGCGCTTTTGTTGGCGCTCGTCACCGCGGTCAGCGTGGCGGCGGTCTGAAGATCGGTGGGCACGGTTCCGCTGGTTGGCACGGTGAAATCAGCCAAATTCAGCGTGCCGCTTGCGGTGGCGGAATCAAGATTGATGGCCACCAAAACAGTTTCCGCGGCATCGGTTCGCACAAACGCATACACGCCAGCGTGCGAGCAGGTCACGGGAATGTAGTCGCCGCGGCGCAGTGCAATGGAACTTTTGCGCGCGGCGATCAGTGATCGGTATGTCTCAAGCATGGAACCCGAAACACCTTTTTGTTCATCAACACTGCGACCGTCATTGTTGGCTGCGTATGTTGGAGGCTGCGGCGACAGACTGACCGCCGCGTAGTTTGTCATTGGCGCACCAGCCACGGCTTTCCATTTGAATGGTTCGCGCAAGGGAATGTCATTGGCGTCGCTGCCCACATTGGCCTTGGAGCCTTTCATTGCAATCTCATCGCCGTAATAAATGTTGGGCACACACGGCTGCGTCAGCAAAATAGCGGCGGCCACTTTTTGACGCGCGTTGTTGCTGCCAAAATCAGAAGCGAGTCGATTGGAATCGTGGTCATTGGTTTCGGCCACCGCCAGCTTGCCCGTGGGAATTGCGGCCACGGTGGTGGCCATGCTTGAATACAGTCCCGCGGCGCTTTTGTTGGATACGGCGCTGCGCACCGCGAATTCAAATGGTTTGGTAATGACAGCGTCAAACGCGTTGGTTGTCAGCAAATCGGTGCCGTAATTTCCCCAGTCCGATGGCTCGCAGAAAATAAAGACATCAGGTTTCACGGCGCGCAAAGAGCTGCACCACGTTTCCCAAAATGAAATATTCGCGCCCCAACCTTCGCCGCCACTGGCCCACGCATGGTCAAGTCGAAATCCGTCAACGCCGTCGCTGGTATTGCCGTCATTGTTGGGATCAAGCCATTTCTTAGCCCAATTGGTCACGGTGGCCACGGCCAGCGTGTTGTTTAAATTCCAGTGGATGAACCCAACCGACGCGCCGTTCCACGTGTTGTACTGCGAGCCAACATAATTCATGTTGTCGGCGCTGGTGAAAGCCAACCAATTGCTGAATGGACTCGTGGGCGTTCGGTACGCGGATTGGTAGTACGTTGAATTTTGACTGATGCCATACGCGACGTAATCCAAAATCACTTTCATACCGCGCGCGTGCGCCTTGGTGACAAAATCAAGAAATTGCGTCTGCGTTCCAAACTTGGAATTCAACGTGTCGGCGGGTCCATGTTGGTAACCGTGATACGCCGCCGATGGAAAAATCGGTTGCAGATAGATCATGGTCACGCCCAGGTATTGCAAATAGTCCAGCGATGTGTTGGAGGCCAGACCGCCAAAATCACCGAAGCGCGTGTTCACGCTTCCAGTGAAGTCGTTGTCTGAATCGCACCAAGCGATTGGCATGATTTGATAAATAATTTCGTCTTGTGGCAGACGAGTTTCTACGAGCGGGTCAATGATTGAAGCAGATTTTTTTGTGTGGCTTGAAGTGGATTCATCAACCATCAATTGCTGCGGCGCAAGCAGATCAGCCAAAGGCAATTCTTGCGCCATTGCGCATGCCACAATAAAGAGCGAGCTTGCCGCCGCACTTCCGCGAAAATATGAATGTAGAAAGCGGAGGGGCATGAATGCAGTTTAGTTCGGTAATCCCAATTGCCTAGGAATAAATTGGAGAATTCAGTAGATAGATCACTATTGAGCTGCGTACGGCGCACATGCAAAAGAGGCGCTTATCCGCCATCTTCTGCGGCATTTTGCGCAGGAACAGTGGTTGAATTGGGAATCACCGCCGGCGTAGTCGAGGCACTAGGCCGCGTGCGCGTGGGTTCTGGTCCAGGATTTTGTGTTCGATACTTGACCAGCGACTGCTCAAAGTCCGCGCGGTTGGCCGCATCTTTTTCCAATCGAACAGCGCGCTCTTCATGTTGAATGGCGTTCTCTCGGTCGCCATTTGAAAAACACGCAAGCGCCAACGTGTTGGCGGCGCGCGAGTCTTGGCCATTGGCAAGCGAGTCCGCCTCGGTGGCCCATTGCAGCGCTAATTTCACATCGCGTTGTTTCACGAATGGTGAATTCAAAATCACTTGCGCCAGCGAACGCATCACTTTCACATCGTCGTGGTACCGAAGCGCCAACTCGCGCGCGTATGCATAGGCCTGGTCGGGCATGTCCGCCAACCCAAGCATGACGGTGAACCGCTGCAACTTATAATTGTTCGCGCGCTCTGGAATGACCGCGGCGACATTGTCGACCGCAATGAGAAGGCGATTCCAATCACCCGATTTATCACACGATCGCGCGATGCCATCTAGATAATTTTTAGCGCGCGCCACGTGTGAATCAAGAATGAATTCCTGGCGAATGGATTGTGAATTCCAAGTTCCAGCCAGAAGTTGCTTGAGAGGATCCGCGCTCAATTTTGAATGGCCAAACCACTCGATGATGCCATCGCGCACAATGAACGAACGCGGCGTGAAGTTATGAAATGTTCCGCCTTGCATTTGAACCATGGCTGCGCTTTTTGTATCACTGACAACGTCCCATGTGAATTTATTTTTTTGCGCGGGTTGCTCCAGCCACGCGGCCACCGTGGCTGGGTCTTCTTGCGTGATGGATATAAAGCGCACGCCGAGTGCGCCGTAGGTGTGCGCCACTTGTTCAATGACCTCCGCGTATTGCTTGCAATGCGAGCAGGTGGTGCTGAAAAATTCAAAGACATAAATTTGCTTTGGTTCGAACGCATGAATGGGCGTGCCTTGCACCCACTGGGTGAATTGTGGAAATGAAATGGTGGCGCCAGGGAAAATTTTTGGCTCAATGCGCATGAATGGCGGATCATGAATTGGCGTAGCGGATGGATTTGAATTGGCTGCTGATGCAGGCGCGGGCTGCGTGGTCTTTGCGCTGGTTGTGGCGGGGGCCGTTCGTTGCGGAAGCGCGGATGGTGGAGTGGCCGCGTTGTTGGAAATAGCATCAGCGACATGGCCTGTGAAAACAACAGTCACTGGCGCGGTGCCCGTGATGGCGTAGGTGACCGTCTTGTGAAGTGCCTCGCCGAGTTGCGATGGTCCAGGCGTGATGGTGACAGTTGCGGTTGCTTCGCTGCCAGCGGCAATCAACGCGCTTGGCCAGTCGGCCTTCACGCAACCGCAATTTGGAATCGCGGCCGTAATGGAAGCACTTTCATTACCAACGTTGCGCAGGTGCACCGTCACGGTTGTTGTGGATCCAACAACAAGTTCGCCCACGTCAATCACAGCTGGCTCCGCCACAATGTGAGGCGTGCCAAATCCGGCAAGCACGGCGATAAGAAACCCGAACATGATTGCAGGATAGTCACCAAGCAAGGTGTGGTTCGCTATCAGTGCGTATGACGATCATTTCTTTGTTGGAGGCTTGATTGCGTATGTGGCCACAATCGCAGCGTTTTCCGCTGATTTTTGATTGCTGGATGGATTGGTTTCCGCCAGCGCGGCGCGCACAAAATCAATCGTGGCTTTGTCATTGTCCACGCTCACTCGAATGTGACCGGGACTGCCCAAAATTGTTCCAGACTTGTAACCATATTCCTGCGCGCTGCGCGTGCCGCCTTGCGGGTTGCCAGGTTGCGGCACGCATTGATACACCACGCCGTCAAGCGAACTATGAACATAGATATGGTCGTGTCCGTGAAACACCGCGCTCACGTCATTCTTCACAAGTAGATCATGGATGGGCATGGACCAGCCTGGTCTATGCGCCGTAAACCCGTCGCTACCGTCAGCGTTCTTGCCGCCCCATTCAAAGAACGGCGCGCTCTCAACACCGCCTCGAGATTCTGGACCGCCAAGACCGCCGACCAAATGGTGGATGAACACAAATTTATATTTTGCTTTGGATTGACTCAGCGTGTCGGCAAGCCAGTCGTATTGTGTCTTGCCCAAGGTGCGGCTCCAACTGTCGTCTATGGGCTCCAGATTTTTTTTACTTGCTTCTCCGCCGCCGCCACCTCCGTGCATTTTTTCGGTTGATTGCCAAAATGGATCAAGCACAACAAACAACGCGTCGCCCCATTGAAAAGCGTAGTAGTTTGCGCCGCGGCCATGCTGCATGTCGGTGCGGCCGCTGTACATGGCGCCACTCTTATTTTCAGTGATAAGCGCTGGAAAACGCTGCGTTCGCATGTTGTAGGACCACGGCCCCATGTCGTCGCTTTGCGTGCCGGAGCTGCCAATCTCACCGTCGTGATTTCCGAGCACCATGAACAACGGCGCCGAGTGGCAGAGTTGGCCAAAGTAATAACGCTGCGCTTCGTACTGCGGCGCGGCGTCATGAAAATCGCGGCGCTTGTCCGTCATGAAGGTGTCGCCAAGATCAATATGAAAGTCTGGATGCTCTGCCAGTGCGTTGGCCAAAGTTTGCTCGTACACCTTTGGATCCATGTTGGCATCAAGGTGCGAGTCCGCTTGAATGGTGAAAGCAAATGAGGTGTTCACGGCGGCGCGCGTGCGGAATGAATATTGGTCGCCAGGTTTTGCGACCGTGTCGCCTGGATGCTTGATCAATACTTGATAGTGATATTGCGTGTTAGCTTTCAGACCAGAGAGTTCAATCAACGCAACTTTGTTTGGAGAAATTTGCGTTGGTTTTGTTTTTTGTTGCGTGGTTTCACCATCGCGCCAATATGCAATGAACGCTTCGGCGGCCGTGGACACGCTCACGGTGGCGGTCACGGATGTGTCGGTGGGGCGCATCAACACAATGTCAAATTCATGCGCTGGTACTTCCGTATGGAACGCGGTCATGCGCGCGAGCAGCGAGCCAGGCGGACTTTTGGGGGTATCGGATGCCAAGCCACTGGCGTCATTGGTTCCTTTATTTCCCTTGCCGCCCTTGGGATTGTGTTGAGCTGCGGCGGTCGTGTCATCGTTGGTTTTTTTGCCGCCATTTCCGCCTTTTTTCTTCTGTTTCTTTGTTTCCTGCGTGTCGTTGGAAGCGGGAGGTGTTGTAGGCAATGGCGCGCCGCCACTCGCCGCATCAAGCGTGCCTGGCGCCATTGTTGGCATTTGCGCGTCGACGGCTTTCAAATACGCATCAAGCCGCGCTTGAAGCGATTTCACTTTCTCCGGCATCTCGCTGGAGAGATCCTTTGATTCCGTTGGATCTTTCACAATGTCAAACAACGTGACCTTGCCCGTGTCGTAATTGCGAATCAATTTTAGATCGCCATCAAAGATCGCAGACGCGGGTCCGCCGTTGTTCAAGTCATAATGTGGAAAGTGGATCACGATTTCCTGATGTGGTCGTGAAACTTTTCCAATTCCGGAATTTTTGAGCGCGGGCTTCAGGCTTCCGCCTTCGACCACAAGTTTTCCATCCGGGTTCGTGGGCTTGGGAAGCGGGGAGCCAGCAAGGTCAATCATGGTTGGCAACACATCCATGCCACTTGCGCGCACGGAACTTGTCACGCCAGCTTTGATGCCGGGACCACTGATGATGAACGGAACGCGAATGCCGCCTTCGCTCACGCTTCCCTTGGAGCCAGTCAGTGGGGCATTGGCGCCAACACCGCGACCAGTTCCGCCACCTGGCGTTCCATGATCGGTGCTGAAATAAACATATGTATTGTCCAACACGCCCAACTCTTTCAGCGCCGCGCGCACGCGCCCAATCGCTTTGTCCATGTCGCGCATGCCGGCCGCGGATGCCAGCGGTTTGCCGCTTAATTTGGGCAGTAATTGCGCGGTTTCCGCTAGTGATTCGGGGGTGGCTTCTGCTTCGCTTCCGCAACCGTAATGCGACATTTGCAAGAAGAATGGTTTGCCCGCCTTCACTTGTTCACGCATGAATGCAATGCCGCGGTCGGTGATCAATGTGGATTGTTTTGGGTTGGGCAATTCGCCTCGGTCAGGACCTTGATTGGTGTTGGCGCCGTCAGAAATGTCGAAGCCATGTTTCATGGGATCCGCGCGCCCCACATGCCACTTGCCAAAGTGCGCCGTTGCGTATCCCGCCGCGCGCATGACATCGCCCGTGGTTTTCACTTCGTCGGGCAACTCCATATCAGGCGTTGGCGCGATCATTTTCATCAGTGGATATTTCTGCGCATTGTTTTTGTCCGTGTCTTGTTGCGCGTCCGCATCTGCGTTCGCATTTTTTCCTCCGCCACCTTTGCCACCACCTTGCTCGCGCTTGCCAACGCCACCTTCATTCACATAGGTCATGTGCAACTTGGCGGGGCTAATGCCTGTTAAAAAACTGGAGCGCGATGGAGTGCACCGCGGACACGTTGCGTAGAAATCGCTGAAGCGCATTCCATCTTGCGCAAGTTGCTCCAAGTTTGGTGTCAGACCCACTCGATCACTTGGCGGATCTTTTGCGTCCATGTCAACAGAAGTGCTTGACCAACCATGACCCTCTCCAAGAATGAACACAAAGTTTGGCTTGGTTGGAGCGTGCGAATTTTGAACAGATTTTGCCGCAGATTTGTCCGCATGCGCGCCGGCGTTACTGGCGGGAGCAACGGCTTGAAGCAGCACAATAAGAATGCAGAGCAGGGTGTTCATGGAGTGCATTTTCCTGGAGCGAGTTTCCAAAATTCAATCAAAGCCAAGATCGGCGGAGTGCAACATCACAAAGTGAGCGCGCCACATTATTGCAGTGCGCCTTCAAACGGGGACGATGAATTTGAATTGCCTCAAACTTCTGAATTTGTACAGGTAGACTTTCTAGATGCAAAGTCGATGCACTCAAATAGATTCTCGAATCGGTTCTCAACTTATTTATTGGCCCGTGATTATTTGTCTTATAACAATTTTTGCATGCATTCCTATGCATGCACTCGCGGGCACATTCAGCGCGCCAGAAATTCCAAAACCACTCAAGTCCAAGGATCTGCAGAAGTGGATGAAGGACCTGGCGCCCTCGGATGCGCAGCGCGTGAAGTGCGAGCAGGCGTTCGACGCGTACGTGGATCAGTGGGAGCAATTGCGCGACAAGACCATTCGCCCCGCGCAGGCTAAACATGACGCGCCGATTCGCGGCGTTGATGTAAATGTGAATGCCGCTCGCAATGCGAACGAGCAAAACCCAATCGAAGTTTCGTGGAGCCGCGCGGTCGCAAGTGCCTACGACACCATTGGAAATATGGAGCGCGCCATGTTTAGCGCCATGCGTGAGGCGCAATCGAATGAAGCGCAACAAGCCACAGTGGATCTTTTTGCGGCGGCACGCGCACGTAAACGTGCCAGCGCCGTGGTGCGTGGTGTTCCATTGAATTTGCCCAGTGTTCCAAAAGTTCCGGCTCTTTCGCAGGAAAATCAGGCTGCTATTGATAAGCGTTCGCGCGAGTGGGAACTTTCGGCCACGCCGCTGATTGAGCGGATTGCCTCCGCAAGTTTGGATGACAAATCCGCGGATCGCATGGATGAACTCAAGCGCAAACTCATCACTAGTGAGCGCGCTGCTGTGCGCGACATTGCGGCGCAGTTGCCGCCGGACGCCGCGCAAAAATACAAGGCGCAATTTGCGCGCAAGGCATTGGCTGGCTTGTCCAGTTGGAGTCCGTTTGCGTTCACTTCTCCAGACGCGCTGCGCAAGCAACTTGCCGACGCCAATCGCGCGGAGAAAGAAAATGCATCCGCCATTGCCAAGATCGATCAGTGGCAACAGCAACGCGATCAACTTGATGACGCCGCGCTTGACGCGTTGACCGCTGAAAAATTTTCGCCCGAAGCCATGCAGGACATGAATGCAAAGTTTGCGCAGATGAACGCGGCAAGCATTGCAGACATTGCCCAGGCCGCGAACATGCCCGAGTTGGGTTCCGAGAATGAAGCCATGCCCTTCACTTTTGAAGGCGGCGATGGCGAGGGCGCGATTGATTTGAGTGAGTTGGGCAACCAAGGTGGCGCAATGATGTTCACCAGCGTGAGCAGTGCGCAATTCATGGGCGACGCTGGCGCGGGAATGGGCGCAACTTTAATTGCCGCCGATGGAAATGCCATGCCCGAAGGCGCAATGCAAGGCGCCAAGACAATGATGGTGATTACATCGTCAGGGAATGAGGACGCGTCGAACATGAGCGTGAGCGCAAATGTGAGCATGAACATTCAAGTTGGCGAGGGCGGCGATGGCGAAATGACGCCTGAACTTGCTGAAAAAATTGCCGAGCTTGTGAAAGAGAAAGTGGGCGAACATGTTGGGTCGCAAGTGGAGGCCAAGATTGGCGATCAAATGAATGCCCAAATTGATTCGCAAGTTGGCGCGGCAATTGCGCAGTCCATGAACCAATCTGGCGGCGCGCATCAGGGAAACAATGGCGCATCCGAGATCATTTCCAACGATACGCCGCAAGATATGTTTGTTGGCATGCGGCAATTCCGCGCGATGAATCGCAAAGATATAGAACAACTTCGTCTGCGTCTTGCGGTGCCAGACGCTCAGCGCGCCGTGTGGGATTCGCTGGCCAATGATTTGCTGCAAAGCAACGCCGAGTGGAAAAAAACGAAATCGGATGCGGGCATTAAAATCTACATGCCTCAGCCTGGCGAAGATGCCGCGACGTTTATGAAGAAGTCGCATGAGCGCGCCGAAGCGTTGGCCAAATTAGAGGAGACTTGGTTTGATGATGTGGCCACTGGCGTGAAGGGTCTTGATGCCGCGCAAGTTGAGCGCGAGCGTGGTCGCCGCGCCATGGTTCGAGCGTTTGCCAACGTTCAAAATTCCCCCATGCCCATGCCAAACATCATGATGTCGCGCTGGAGCAAAGTGGATTTGTACGCCGCGGCCGATGCGTTGCCTGCGCAAGAGCGCGCGCAAATCATGCCAACGCTTGACGCCTGCCGCGCGCAGATGCTGCAAGAACTAACCAATTTGCCTGAAAAACTTGACGCTTTCAGCGCTGTGCAAATGTCTGCCATGCAAATGGAATCGCACGCCGACGACGCAGGCCACGACAACATGCAAATTTCAATGATCATGGACGATTCCAAAATGGCGGAGTTGGAGAAGGCGCGCAAGCCATTGACCGCGGCATGGAAAGCGGTGGAGCAATTGCAAGAGGCGAATGTGGAGGCCGTGGCGGAAAAATTAGACGCATCCAACGCCGCACTTTTTCGCCGCGCCGTTCGCAAGCAAACGCACCCAGAAGTTTTCCGCACGCAAGAAAAAGTGGACGCTGCTATTGAGCGAATCATTGCGCTGCCCGCGCTCACACCAGCGCAAATGCAAGCCGTGACCGCGCTTGCCAACGACTATCACCAGCGCGCCGACACATTGATCGCGCGTTCCATTGAACAAACGCAACGCAATGACGCGGCCATGGCCACCATGATGGAAGGGACTGGCCAAGCGCAACCAGCGGACATGGCCAAGCAGGAGCGTGCCATGATGTCAACGGATATTGCGCGCGCTGACGCTAGTTACGACCGCGAGGAATTAAACGCGCGTGCGTTGCGGCAACTTCGCGCGGCACTGACCGCCGATCAAGCCAAGGCCGCGAAAGTAAATTGAGGCTTCGAAAAATATTTTAACTCACACAAGCTACGCAAATCGCGCCGCCTACTTCACGCAACGAAATCCTAAATTAGAAAGCCCCGTGTCCCAATCCGTGCCGCGACGCGCGCTCGGCCGATAGTTGCGGCAATAATTTTCCGCGCACATGAATGATCCACCACGAATCACGCGCTGCGACGCCTCTGGATTTTCCGGATTAAACGAGCGCGCGGGTCCCGCCGGATTTTCACACACACCACTAGCCGTTTGCCGATACGCGCGCGCATCAAACCAATCCGAGCACCACTCCCACGCATTGCCAATCATGTCATACAAGCCGTAGCCATTGGCGGGAAAACTTTTCACAGGCGCGGTGCCCGCAAATCCATCTTCATTGGTGTTGCGATCCGGAAAGTGTCCCTGCCAAATGTTGGCCATGCGCTTTCCGTTCGGCATGAATTCGTCGCCCCATGCGTACCGTTTCTGCTCCAACCCGCCGCGCGCGGCAAACTCCCACTCGGCCTCGGTGGGCAATCGCTTGCCGGCCCACGTTGCATACGCGGCCGCATCGTCCCAAGAAATTTGCACCACTGGATGATTCCAACGTCCATCCAAATTGCTCTCGGGACCTTCAGGATGGCGCCAATTTGCGCCGGGAACCCAATTCCACCACACGCTTGCATCATCAACACTCACAGGTGCTTGTGGCGGCATGAAGACCAATGAGCCCGCGACCAATTTCTCCTGCGATGGTTTGGGCGTGCCCGCAGGAAGTTGCAACTTTAGTTGTTCCCAATCAGGAACGCGCTCGGCCTGCGTGACAAAGTGTGTCGCATCAACAAACGATTTGAACTGTTCGTTGGTGACCTCGGTCACATCCATCATGAACGCGTCCACTTTCACGCGGTGGGCGGGGCGCTCCGTCTCATACGACTGCGCATCATCCGTGCCCATGACAAACTCGCCGCCAGGAATGTGAACCATGTCCGTGGAAGGCACAGGCGCTGTGGAGTTGTCGGCGCACGCGCAAAGACAAAGCAGCAACCAAAAATAATTTCTACACCGCATGGCGCGCATGTTCAAAGTGTACGAGCGCAAGTGTGCACGCCAACTTCAACTCTTTTTCTTGCCAGCTTTGGTGCTGGCGCGAGTCGCCGTCTTCTTGGCGCGTGCTTCACGCCCATGTTCCGTCACCTTGGAAGGCTCCACGCGGCTGCCCGTGTGAGTGGTGCTTGTGGCCAAGCGCACTTTGCGCCCGCTCATGCTTGAAGTGTTGGTTCGTTGACCGACTTGTTTGCTGGATCGCGCCATGGTGGTGACTCCTTCAGAGTATTCCTTGATTCGCCAGGCGACATTGCTTGAAAAAATCCGGAATGCATCGATTAGTCTAGCGCTAGTCACACGCACATGATTCAGGCTGAGTCAAAGCCGCTCAACCATTCGCCTCCATGGATTGAATGTTGTGAAAGTCCACCTGCAGCGGTGTGGCATTTTTCAACTCTGAAAGATGCACTGGCATGATCACGCTTTGCGTGTACGCAATCAAAATAACAATGCTTGCAGCCATCAGAACCAGCGCGCCTACGCGTCCATGAAATCGAATGCGCCGATAGACCGCATCGTCGTGGCGACTGTGCGCGCGCGACGCGATGACCGCCGTGACGCTGAGCAAAATAATATTGACATACACCAGCGCGAAACTCAGCGAGCCCGTGGTCATATATCCAACAGGCGGCCCCATGGGGTGCGCGCCAATCGCCAACGCAATTAAACTGAATGTGGATGACATGACCGCGCGCGAGCAGGCGGATTCATCCTTCCACCACAGCGCGCTGAAGGCAATTAGCCAGCACAAGAACATGGGCAACCGCACCATCAATGTGTCGCGGGTGGTCAGCGCGCGCGTCTCCAACACCAACGAGATCGCGTTCAGTTTGGGATGTTCACCAATCAACTGCGTAGGGTTCCACAAGTCGGACCACTGGCCCGTGGTCACCATGGCCGCGTGCAAGTAAAAATTGTCGGGGTCTTGTCCCAGGCCTGGGGAAACTCCCAATTGAATTGGCACAGCGGCGATCAAGTTTGCCATTTCAGGCGCCGACGGAAAGAAAAATACAATTGGAAGCACAAGCCGCGCGTAGGGATATGCATGGTGGTTGTTGCGCGCCTCAAATGTTCCCTGCAAGTTGTAGAAGCGGTGTTGCATTCCATTTTCACCCGCAAGCGTTCTTGTTTGAATCGATGGCTGGTAGGTGCCGAAGGTGTTGAGAAATTCCGGCGTTCCAGGATCAAAGTTTGGCCGCAACTTTGGATTCCACGTGAGCACAATTGAAACTTCCGCGGTGAATGATTGCGGCACATGCGCGTCGGGGGTGACGCCTTGCAACTCAATGGCCATGGTCACCGCGTCGCTTACAACTGGAGCGGCGTCGATTTTATTTTGCGCCACCTGCGGCATTGCAGGTATTTCCGCGGTCGTTGTGCGTGCGGAAGCAGCCGCCGCACTGAATGCACACAGCGTCATGCATGGAAGCGTCATCAGTGCCCAGACGGACAGGGCCAAACGTTGGCGCGTGAAGTATTTCCGCATACTGCGCAAGATAGCTTTCTTTTTCAAAGTTCAGCCGACATCAACGCATGTCGTATTTGATGTCCATGATCGCAGATTCGTCGCCTGTCTATCGCCCAACTACCGTCCAACTGGAATCGTCAACACAGGTGTTGCCTCGTTGCCGCTTTTCACTTGCAGGTCGTATAAATCACGCGCCAGTGCGAAGACTTGCTTGGAGGTCTTGTCGCTTGCTTCGATCCAGAATTGTTGGCCACGAAACGCCACGCTCACAGGGGCGTCGCTGGGAGCCCTTGCCCCGCGATGCACGCGAAACACCGCGTTCACATTGCGACTGAGATCAGTTGTTGTGTTTATGGTGGATATAAGATTCCAAAGTTCCTCTGGCGAATCCACATTTTCCTGTGGTGGCGGAGCATTGGCCATGGGGTCAACGCCAAAACTCATCAAGCGCATAAGCGCCGCCAGCGAACGCGTGCGCATGGAAACGTGCTTGCCGGGCAAAGGATTTTCAACCGAAATCATGCGGTAACTTCCTGGCACATTTTCCAACTCAAGCAATTTCAGCAATTCTTGTCCGTGCAGGTCGTTCTGAATGCCTTCATACATGGTCAACACGGGCACGGATTCAATGGATATGTAGTCGTACATTCCATCTGGGCGTTTATGCATCAAGGCGCGATCCTTCTTTGCGCTCACAATGCTGCCAAGGTTCACCTCCGAAGTCGGAATTGGTTCTTGATTCCATACGATTGGTACGGAGGTCAGACTGAGCGAAGTCAAATGCTTGGATTGCAGTTCATCAAATAATTGCATCATGCGGCCAAAGCGAAGGTCATTCGCATGAATTTCAAATCCACGCGTGACATCAAATGAGGACACGTTTTGAAATTGTTCGCAGGTCAGAAAGATAACCCAACTCATTGGCCAACTCGCCGACACCATGCTCTCAATGCTTGACACCGGAATGGGCGACATGAGTTCGCGCGCAAGTTGCTCGCCTTGTTTGGGAATCATGGTGATGTTGGGCGTGTATGTGAAACTAGTCGCGCCGCCCGATGTTCCACTGACAAAGCCGCTGCTGGGAATGGTCACGCCACCGTTTAAACTTCCTCCCACGCTTGTGTTCACGTTAATCGCGCTCACCATCATCCACTGCGTTGGTTCTTCCATGCTCATGCGCACAATATTCAGCAGCATTTGGCTGTCCATGGCTTGGCATACCGCCGTATTAAATGCGACATGATTTTCTTCCAGCACATTGGCGCCCCATTGCGCGCAGCCGCCAACGCACAGTGCGCTTGCCATTGCAAGTGTTGCAAGTTGTTTCTTGGAGCGTTCGATTGGAGAAAAGTTTTTCAAGATCATGCTGCCAATGTAGCAGCCTACTTTTTATTGTTTCGATGCTCCGCCGTAACCAAAGTCCAGCGTGTGCGTGTGCTTATAGGATTTACTGAATGCTTACAATAACGGACTATTTCATTCAATAAACGATCATCAATGCGCATAGATGTGCAAGTTGCATTGGGATATGTTTCTGCAAAAGTTCTCGCACAAGTTCCTGCACAACAAAGATTCTGTCATAACTCCGGCGAGCGTGCGAACAATTAAGTTATTTCACTCGTGAATAAAACCAACTTGCGCACTTAGCGACCCATGGCGCCATGACGCAATATGGCGTCAAGTTGCTCCGCAAGAATTGGCCGTGAATACAAATAGCCCTGTACAAAATCACAGCCAGCCTTGTCAAGCATCTCCGCTTGAAGTTGCTCTTCCACGCACTCCGCAATCACTTGCAGTCCAAGTTTGTGCGCCATCACAATAATGGCTTCGCACAACGCCGTGTTTGAAAGAACATGAATGAACGATTTGTCAATTTTGAGAAACTCAATTTCAAACTTGTTCAAGTAGCCAAAAGAGGAATAGCCCGTTCCAAAATCGTCAATCGCAACTTTTATTCCCGCGTTGCGGAAGTTCTTGAGTATTTCAAACGCGTCCGTATCGGCGTTCAACAGCACGCCTTCGGTGATTTCAATCACAATGCACTTGCCGGGTATCGCATGATCCTTCAAGTATTCGATCCATACTTGTTGAGATGCCGCGCCTTCAGCGCGAAACTGCACGGGCGAAGCGTTCACACACACTTGAAATCCGCCTGGAAGAAAATCATTCCAGCGACCCGCCCACTTTGCGGCCTCGCGAAAAACCCAATCGCCAATTTGCACAATCAGCCCAGTTTCTTCGGCTAATGGAATGAAATCACTGGGCATGACAATTCCACGAGTGGGGTGGTCCCATCGCAACAAAGCCTCCGCCATACGAATGTGGCCGGTGGCCATGTCCACGATGGGTTGATAGTGCAGATGGAATTGGTTCTCAAGAATGGCGGAGCGCAAATCGCTGATCAAGCGCGAACGTTCTTGCGCGGCGGTTTGCAAGCCTTGCGTGAAATGACTGAACCGATTGCGTCCTTGGCGCTTCGCCACATACATGGCTTGGTCTGCGCTCTTGAGAAGTTCCTCCACCTCGGACGCGTCCTGTGGATACACGGTTATGCCAACGCTGGCAGACACATACACCACGGAGTCGCCAAGTTGAAACGGCTCAGCCAAGCGCTGGATAATTTTTTGCGCGACAACTTCAACATGTGTTGGATCCGTCACTCGTGAAAGAATGACCGTGAATTCGTCGCCGCCCAAGCGCGCCACGGTGTCCGATTCACGCGTGCACGCGCTGATGCGGCGCGCGGCCTCGACTAAAAGCACATCGCCCACCAAGTGGCCAAGCGTGTCGTTGATTTCCTTGAAGTGATCCAAGTCAATCAGCAACAGAGCAAGCGAGCAACGCGCGCGATCAGCTTGTCGAATTTCATGCTCAAGTTGCTCGCGCAACATTCGTCGATTGGGCAAGCCCGTGAGCATGTCAAAGTTGGCTTGGCGCCAAATCATGTCGTCGGCTTGTTTCTTCTCGGTGATGTCGGAGAACAGCATCACATAGCCGTGCACCTTGCCATCGTCGCCCATTAAACGATTCACCACCATGCTCTTCGCAAATATTTCGCCGTTCTTGCGGCGATCCCACACTTCACCGTTCCAGTAGCCAATTTCCGAAACAGTTTCACGTATCAATTCATAAAATGCAGCGTCTTGGCGCCCAGAATTGAACATGTCCGGATTTTTGCCGCGCACCTCTTCAAGCGCGTATCCCGTCATGCGCGCGCACGCTGGATTGATGTCAATAATGTGATAGTCCGGATCAGTGACAAGCATTCCTTCAGCCGTGTGCTGATACACCAGCGCTGAAAGTCGAATTTGTTCTTCCAACTCGCGGCGCTGCGTAATGTCGCGGCCAATGCCAATCAAGCCCAGTGGCTTGCCATCAACGCCGTAGTAGGGCGCGCGCAACATTTCAAGGCAAAACTTGCTGCCGTCTGGATGGGTGATCCATTCTTCCATGACGATGGGTTGGTTTGTCGCCAGTACTTTTTTCTCAATGTCCCTGACCGATTCAACTCTGTCCGCGCTCAGCAACTGCGCGTCGGTCTTTCCAACAATGTCTGTTTCGCTTAATCCCAGCGAACGCTCGAATGTCTTGTTGCAGCCCATATAAATACCGTCCAAGGATTTGGCGAAGAACAAATCTGGAATTGAGTTTGTGAAACTGTGAAGCAACGCCTTCTCGTGCTCCGCCTTGGAGCGCAACTGCGCGTTGGCGAACGTGAGTTCATCCGAGTTCACTTCAAGCGCATTTTCCAACAGCCCTCGTTCGCGATCAACTTCGTGGTAGTAGTTGCTGATCAACTGCAAAAAAGAATTCCAGCGTTCGTCAGGCAGGAAATCATTTCCCATCAGTCGTTGCAACTGACGAACCAGAAGACGGTGATGCATGGGTATGGCTTATTCCTGAATGGTTGTCAGGGACATTGTTTGATTGTGCAAATGGCACTGCAACACATCGCCAACTGGAGCCAACTCCCCATAGGAATAGAAGCCAGTGAGTTTCATGCCCGCGCCGGCGTGTCGTTCCACGGCTTCCAATTCCTCTTCGGTCAATTGACCAAGAACAATGCGCCTGCCAACGCAACTCACAACCACGCACAGGCCTGCGGCGGAAGTTTTTGGTCGCGCTTCTTGCGCGGCAATGTCGGCGCTTTCAATCAAATTGTCCAAATTGGTGCGCATGAGTTTGCAGCGGCTGCCTTGGGGAACATCGCCTGCAAAAGTCAGGCTTTGCGCATCTTCATTCACGGCCAGCAGAGTGCGAATAAGCGAGAAGTCGCCGTCTTGCGAGAGAATGTTCAGTGGAAAGCGCATGCCGCTGCCAGGCAAGCTACTTGCAAGGTCCCCAAGATATTTTTTGTACAAAGCAAGCGCGGGTTGACCATCGATTTCAGAAACCACATTGCCAATAGACTTTGTCACAATTCGCTCGGCGCCGAATTCCGTCCAGCCAGAGCAGTAACTATTGTTCACGGTCAGATCGCCGTACAAACCAACGAGCACAACGCGTCGACTTTGGGCTTGCTCGTTGGCCATGACCCATGTGGTTCCAAAGCGTTCGGCGTCGCCGGCTAGACCGCCAGTGACCGTCACGCCGCAACTTTTCAAACCCAATGCAAGTTTGGTGCCGTTCACGGTCAGGCCATCTGAAAACACCAACACATGGCGAAGATCAGCGGCCTTCAGTTGTGCGCCCGTGGCGCGAGAAAGTTCCGCAACGTTGGCGCCGGGCGGCACATCAAATGAAACCATTCGCACGCGGCCATGCTCAAAGCGCACGGCGGTTGCCACAATGTCCTTGTCGGTGATCTTGCTTGCTTGCACATTGCCAGATGATGAACAGCCCGCGATGCAAGCCTTGGGAAATCGCTTGCGCAACTCCGCGAAACATTCCGCGCTTTGAAAGTAGTCGTGATCACCAAATGCCAACACCAAATCGGCGTCGGGCAAGTCATTGCCGCCCATCCAACTTTTTTCAGCGGTCCATTGAAGTTGGGAAATTCTCATGCAAAATTAGTTTAACAACTATCCACGAGCCAGTGATTTTTTAGTCACCGCCCGCGAGGCTTGAATAATGGCGTTTGCGGCCTTTGGATTAGCCTTGCATTCAAGCAACGCCGAAAGCATCAACGGCACAACAATGGTGGCGTCGGATTCAATCACAAACATGGGTGTGTTTTGGGTCAATTTGTCCCAGGTAATTTTCTCGTTGGGCGTGGCGCCGGAATACGAACCATATGAAGTGGTGGAGTCTGAAATTTGGCAGAAGTAAGCCCAAGGTTTCACGGGTTGTTGCAAGTCGTACTTAATGGATGGCACCACGCAAATTGGAAAGTCGCCCGAAATGCCGCCACCA
>CAIUGT010000009.1 GCA_903898755.1 uncultured bacterium
CGCCGAGCGGATGGAACTTTGTTGTTCACCGTTCCAACGGCCGCCGCGTTGTTGGTGTTCTTCACATTGGCCATGCAATGCCTTCCCACGCTGGCGTTGGTGCGTCGCGAAACGCAATCATGGAAATGGCCACTATTGCAATTTGCATGGATGAGCGGATTGGCCTGGAGCATGGCGTGGATTGTTCGACAAATACTTTTGATAGGAGGATTTTAAATGCCTTGGGATGAAATCCAATTTTGGATTGTGTCATTGGTCGCGCTTGCCGGTTTGTACGCGGTGCTTCGACCATTGCTTCCTTCAAATGGGGCGTCCCCATCTTGCCCAAGTTGCACCGCCAAGCCGGGCGTGAAGAAACCCAAACTGACTCCGCTGACCATTTCAAAAGACGCAAAGCGTGATGTCGGCGAAGCCAATCGATGAGCGAAAATCCGCGGAATTTGCATGATTTTGACGTGGATGTCGCGGTCATTGGCGCTGGCGCAGCGGGCTTAATGACCGCCATTCATGCGGCGCGCGCGGGACATGCAAGCGCCACAATTCAATCCAGCGTCCATGCAGACACAGACTCCGCGCGCACAAACACTGGGTTCAACCAAGCGCCCGCCTTGCGCGTTGTCGCCCTTGATGGCGCGCCGCGAATTGGAATTAAAATTCTAGTGGCAGGCGGAGGCCGCTGCAATGTGACGCATCATGCTGTGCGCGAGCAGGACTACGCGGGCAGCACCCCCGCCGCCATTCGCCGCGTATTGACGCGCTTCACTGTTGCCGATTGCATTTCTTTTTTTAAAGATCTAGGCGTTGAACTGAAGCAAGAGGACACTGGAAAATTATTTCCAACAACAGACGACGCGCACACCGTGCTCAACGCCTTGCTGCAAGCCGCGCGTGATTCGGGCGTGGATATTCGCTGGCCCATGCGCGTGCAAACCATCACGCCGCTACCAAATGGAGGCTTTGAAGTTGCTGGCGCATGGGGACAGTTACGCGCGCGCACAGTGGCTTTGTGCAGCGGCGGAAAAAGTTTACCCAAGTCTGGCTCCGACGGACTTGGTTTGGAACTGGCAAGATCATTGGGTCACACTGTTACACAACATGTCATTCCCTCGCTTGTTCCGCTTGTTGCCGACGCGCACCATTGGGTGCGCACGCTCAGTGGACTCACTTTGGAAGCCGAAGTTCGCGTTGTTTCTGGAACAGGAAAACACATCACCTCGTTCACCAACTCAATGCTGTTCACGCACTTTGGACTTTCAGGTCCGGCCGTGCTTGACATCAGTCGCCATCTCATGATGGAGCGAACTCGTGATCCTGACGCGTCGCTGCAATTATGTTTCTTGTTCCATTTGAAACAGAATGCAAAATCAAGTTGCTCACTTGACGATGCCGACGCGTGGCTGCTCGAAGCCAAGGCGCAAACTGTTTTGTCGCGCCTACGTGAGAAGTTGCCCGAACGACTTGCCAAAACATTGCTGGAGAGCGCGGGCATTGCCAGTGATCGAACAGCCAAACAAATTGACCGCGATCGCCGCCGCTCGCTGGCTCAACTGTTGTGCGGAGCGCCGGTTGAGATTGTCGGTGACCGCGGCTTCACTCACGCCGAAGTGACTGCTGGCGGCGTTCCCTTGGTTGAGTTGAATTTGTCAACCATGGAAAGCCGTAAATGCCCTGGGTTGTTTCTGGCTGGCGAAGTCTTGGACGTTGACGGCCGTATTGGTGGATTCAACTTTCAATGGGCTTGGGCTAGCGGATTTGTCGCCGGGGTTTCAATGGCGACTTCGCTCATTTCCTGACTACACTTTCTGAAGCAGATCGCAGAAAGAAGCCGATAGATAAGCGTGTTTTCAACAAAAATAAATCGTCGTGTCGCGCCAATACATCATGGCGTTGTTCAGTCTTCGCGCACAGTGCGCGCAAGACCATTTTCAACACACGCCGGAGCGCGCATGCTTCACGCTTGCGGCGTTGCCGTGTGCGTGGGTCTCTTTGCCACCACATCGCTCACAGCCGCCGATCTTGCGTCAACCGTGAAAGGATTGGTCAACACATCGTCACCTAAAAAAGGAACCACGGCTGTCAGCGTTCGTGGCGACGACGCGATAGAACTTGTGCGCATTAATTCCGACACCGCGATGGCGCCAGCGAGCAATGAGAAATTGCTCACCACTGGATCGGCGCTGCGCCTCTTTGGACCTGACTTTGTATTTCAAACGCGCATGTTGCGCGATGGTGATCGCTTGATCGCTGTTGGCGATGGTGATCCATCGTTCGCGGATCCAGAACTTCTTGCGCGCATGATCCATACGGATAAAGATGGCAAACAACAAAGCGGCATGACGCCGGAGGCCTTGCTTGATTTGTGGGTGCAAGGCGCGAAGGCGTCCGGCATGACGCAATGCAGTGAGTTGGTGATTGATGACCGCATCTTTGACCGAGTTGATGTTCCCGCGGGCTGGCCAGCCGATCAATTAAATGAGCACTACTGCGCGCCTGTGGGCGGAATAACATTCCACCTGAATCGCCTTGATTTATGGGCAAAACCTTCGGATCGTGGCGCGGAAATTTTTAACATTCGCCCCAACAACAACTTTGTCACCATTGTGAATCAGACCAAGAAATCCAAGGGCAAGGACGATGGACTTTGGATTCAACGCGAAGACGCTTCCAACACATTTACCATTCACGGCGAATGTAAAAAAACGTTGGAGGAGCCTGTCAGTATCACCCTGTCGCACCCTTCCAATTTCTTCGCGCAACTGTTGGCGGAGCGCCTGACCAAAGGCGGTATTCCCGTGAAGTCTGTTCGCTTAGCCAGCGCGGCGGATCCGGTTTCAAAAGGTGACACGGTTGGTCCAATCATTCGAACTCCCATCGCAACAGTGCTGACGCGTTGCAATGTTGACAGCCAAAATTTATACGCCGAATGTTTGATCAAACGCATTGGCTTTGTTTCCACAGGAACGCCCGGCACTTGGCTCAATGGTTCTGACGCGGTTGAAAAGTGCGTTCGTTCCCACATTGGCGACAAAGTGAATATCGCTTCACTTGACGCAGTGGATGGCTCAGGCCTTTCAAAAGAGAATCGCGTGAGCGCCAGCATTTTGAGCGCGTGGGTGAATGATTTGGTCAGCGACGAAAAAATTGGAAATATGTTCACCGCCACTCTTGCCGTTGGTGGCGAAAGCGGCACCGTGAAGAAACGATTTCATGATTTA